>CALAHA010000368.1 GCA_937891565.1 uncultured Ilumatobacter sp.
ATGGGATCCCGAACCGGCCTCTACAATCGGTCCACGTTGCCGGCAACCACGAACCGAGGGAGTTTTCCCGCCTTTCGCGCCAGCCTCGCCTCTGTAATGGTTCGTTGCGCGCAAACGCCTCAGCGAGGGCAAGCGCACAGTCCCAGGGAAGGTGATGTCGGCCATGACGGTCTCGGTAGCCGACGGGATGGTCAGGTGGGCCGATGCCGGCTCGCGCTGCGACCCGTTCGAGGGCATCGGCTTCATAGGAGAGCACACCGTGGTTGACGCTGATGCTGTGTTCGCTGGTCGCGTCGAGAATCGTGTCGACGGCAAACGCGATCGGGTGATGGTCGCCGGGGAAGCCGGATCGTTGGACTGCTAATGCCATGGTGCCGGCGTTGCGTTCGTCGCTGAGCAGAGCCTGGCGTTGACCCCACGGCACGATGATGTGGCGCGATGCGACGTAGTCGATGAGTCCAGGGTTGGGGTCAATCCACTCGGCACGCCACTTGCGGCTGCGTACCGATTCGACGATCTTGACGTGTTGAAGGTCGTCGTTGGGGTGTTCTCGGATCGCGTAGTGCTTGCCGGGTTCGATGTTGTTCTTGTCCATATGAAGATCATGCGACAGATGCGATTGCCATTTCGGCTGTAGCGGTCGTCAGCGGACAGGACGATGGCGGTCCGAGTCGCCTCCAGGCGCACAACGACGTGGTGGCGAGTGGTCAGCGGCGCAGCCATGTCTCGTGTCGCAGCATCCCGCTGGCCGCAGGGATGCGACCCCGAATCTTCGAGACATCCGTAGTACCGTTGAGCCTGTTCGCAGTGACGCGTCCGAACCAGTGAGGTGTACACGAAGCTCTCGACCGAGAGCGACGAGTACCGCCAGCCACAACGGCTGAGAAATCTGAGAGCGTGATCCTGTCCTGGAGGCAATTCGGGCAACTAAGGAGAAATAACACCCCTCTCTTTAAGGAGCCCGACAATGGCCATCTCTGACATCGACTGGAACGACAGCGACGAACTCATCCTGAGTGGCCTCGCCGCCGGCCTGACGCATGCCGAAACCGGCGAGCTCGCCCACGTGAGCCCCAAGACCGTCCAACGGCGCCTCTCCAGCGAGGCGTTCGCAGCCGAGGTCGCACGGCGGCGCGGACAACAGGTCGAACGGATCACCGGCCGGCTGAGCGAGCTCAGTATCCGAGCCGTGGACACCCTGACCGACGCACTCGAGGACAGCTCTGCCACGATCAGGTTGCGTGCTGCGGATCTCACCCTGAACTGGCTCGTCAAGCTGCGGCGTGAGGCTGACCTCGAGCGGCGCATCGCAGAGATCGAACACGAACTCGCCAACGACGCCTCCGCAATCACGCCATGAGCAGCTCAGGACTTGAGCGGCGTCTCAAGAATGCCAACCGGCAGATCGATTCCTCTCGTCGCGTCGCCGACGCCACGACCAGCTTCGAACACGACGACAATGTCATTCGGTTCGCTACCGAACATCTCGGACTGGACCTGTTCCCCCGGCAGGCGACCCTGTTGAAGGTGCTGACCTGCGCGGAGCACCTCTTCACCGATTTCGATCGCTCGGTCATCTCGGAATGGACCAGCGGATACACCGCAGTCGATAGTCCCAACGGTTCGTTCTTCGAGGGGATCCGGGGCACACCACCGGACCTGATCGAGCGAATGCGGTACTGCCGGCAGCAGGGCCAGAGCGTGTTCCGCGAAACGACGCTGGTCGCAGGTCGTCGCTCGAGTAAAACCTTCACCGCTGCGATCGTCGCGCTATGGCAGGTCTCAGAACTGCTCGGCCTCCAAGACCCGCAGGACATCCTCGGGCTTCCCCCGGGCAAGCAGATCACGTTGGTGGCGATGTCAACCACCAAGGACTCGACCGCACGTGACGTGTTCGGCGACCTGGCCGGCATGGTCCGCAATGCCAGGGTGTTCGACGAGGTGCTCGAGCACAGCAGCCGGGACTCGATCAGGTTCTGGACGCCCACCCAACTCGTGTCCGGCGCGAAGCAGCGCGGCGACCAGGGTCTCGTGGTGCTCAGCGCGCTCCCCACCACGGCGTCAGCCGGTCGCGGCCCCGCAATTTACGGAGCCCTGATCGATGAGGCGGCCCACCTTTCAGGGTTGGGTCCCACAAGCGATACCACCGAGATCCACCGCACTATCGCACCCGCAATGGCCCAGTTCCCCGGCTCGTTCACGATCATGGCATCGAGCCCCTGGACCATGATCGGCCGCTTCTACGAGGCTCACCGCGCGGCATGCGAAATCGACGCAGACACCGGTCAGAGCCGCATGCTGGACGCGTTCACCCTGCAGATTCCCAGCTGGGAGCTGTACCGGGACTCCCAGCGAGCTGGCGAGATCGAAATGTGGCCCGGCAGCCCAACCTTCTCGTGCGATCTCAAGCCGGTCATCACGGCCGACTCGCGTGATCTCGGGGTCGAACGTCATCGCGACCTTGCTAGCTATCTCGTCGAGTACGAAGGACAGTGGGCAACCGTCTCAGATCGGTACCTCTCCGCCTTCATTGTCGAGGCCATCTTCGCGCCGCTCGGCGAACGGCACTTCGAAGCCTCTGCAAGGCCGACGCCCAGCGTGGAGTCCGCCATTCACATCGACTTGTCGTTGTCCGGCGACAACACCGCCCTCGTACTCGCTCACCGCGAAATCATCGATGGCGGCGTCCATGTCATTGTCGACCAGATCGTCGTCTGGCGACCTCAGGACTACGGCAACGGCCAAGTGGACTACGACGAGATCGCCGACACCGCTGCACGACTTGCTGTCGCCCATGATGCCCGGATCAGCCTCGACCACTTCCAGTCGATAGCGATGATCGACAAGATCACCGCCCGGCTCCGCACCGCCGGCATTAACGGCCTGCAAGCAGCGAACTACAGCCCATCAGTCGTGCACGCCAACCACACCGAGAAGCTCGAGCGCTGGGAACTGACCAAGACCTCCGCTGCCGAAGGGCGCCTCCACTCACCGCTCCATCAGCTGCTTCACGACGAACTCAGCTTTCTCCGCCGAGTCGATCATCGCATCGAGGCACCAACGAGCGGACCCGTCACCACCGACGACGCCGCCGACGCACTCAGCCATGTTGTCTCGGCGCTCGCCAATGAAACACGTGTAGCCAACCAGTTCAGCGGCATTCGCGCGGCGGCCAGCACACCCACCTGGACCCCCAACCAGTACGCCACCGACTTCTCCACGGCCCGACCCTCAGCTGACCGCAACACGGTCGCCCGGCCCGAAAGGGGACGCCAATACCGCTAGAAAGCCCCCGAGAGGTGGACATCACTGGACAACGGTGGACACGTTCCCAAATCGGCCGAAGCCGTTCCCAACCGCCTCGCCATCAACACAGTGACCAGGCGAAACACGAAATCGCGCCACCCCCACAGAGGCGGGGCCGGCGCGAAAGGTGGGAGAAAACCCCCGGTATTCGTGGGTGCCGGCAACGTGGACCGATTGTAGAGGCCGGTTCGGGATCCGAGTCTGCTTTCCACAGCCCGATTCCGACCAGGATGCGACCATCTCGGTGATGCGGGCGCGTCGGTCCGGCTCGGGCCGGGCGGCGGGGCCTCAGGCAGCGGCTTGGGTCGTCGGCGGGTCGCTACTGCGCCCGCGGTGACGATGCAACGCCAGGCTGTTCACACCAAGCGCAAAGGTCAGCAGGTTCAAATGCTGACGTGCATGACCAATCGAATGCG
>CALAHA010000369.1 GCA_937891565.1 uncultured Ilumatobacter sp.
TGGTGTTGTCGTTGGGGCCGCTGCGGGACTCATAGAGCCGCGCCGGTGATATCGGGTTGGGTGATCCGGATGCGGGGACGTATCCGTTGACGTCGATGATGAGGTCGGTTGCGGCGGATGTGTAGACGCAGACGTTGCCGTTGGTGCCGATTTTGGCGAGGACGGCGTTGGAGCCGATGTCGTTTCCGTTGTAGTTGACGTTGGCTGCGAGTGGTTGTTTGGTGCCGCATGGGAACACGGTGAGGAAGCCTGGTCCGGAGGGGGTGGCGGCGACGACGTTGAAGAAGACTGCTGTGGCGTTGGTGGGGATGTCGGCGCGTCCGGCGACGTTGATGATTGCTGTCTGGCCTGCGGGTGTGCGGCCGAGTCCTTGTTGTTTGCCGTCGATGGTGTTGTCGTTGGGGCCGCTGCGGGACTCATAGAGCCGCGCCGGTGATATCGGTGTCACAGTCGGCGGTGTGGCCGCAACAACCGTGACGGTCATGTCGTACAGCTGGGAATCGTCGGTGCCTGTTCCGAGGACTCGCACGTAGTAAGTCCCGGTGGTCGGCAAGATGAATCCGGTGGCCGATTCCGAATTTCCGGCGCTCGTGGCGTTGACCACGCTGAGCACTTCGCCGGCCTGGCGAATCTCGAACGAGAGGTCTTGGACTGAGCGTGAGTTGATTGTCTTGCAAGACTGCCCTTGGGCGTAGCTCAGCCCGTTCGGAGCGACCGAAACATCGAGGGCATCGCCCGCCCTGCCGGAGAACTGGAACCAGTCTTCGTCGCTCGTGCTGTCCATACTCAGCTGAAGCTCGGTCTGACCGCGTGGCAGGGCGTAAGGATTGATCCGCGTCGCTGCGCCAGCGTTGTCGTTGGGCGCGTTGATCTTTTCGAAGCGGTCGCCGTAGAGGCGTTGCACGACACGAATGTCGTCGTGCTGCAGGCCGATGAAAGCCCGAGAGAGAAACGGCTCCATCAGCTTCGTTTGGTTGGTCGGGCAAACGTGGCTCAACCCTGCGCCGTGTCCGTGCTCATGCGAGAAAATGTTGTGGAACTCGGTCGTCAAGTTCAGGAATCGGAGGTTGTCGGTGTCGATCTTCATGTCGCCGTTGTTCGGGAAGAAATTGTAGGCGAGGATATTTGTCCCCTGAGCCCCGTCTATTGAGCAGCCGCCGATCCGAATGTCACCTTGGACGCCGTCCTGGCCTGGGCTGGATGGGGAAAGCCCCCACGCCTTGGCCGGCGCAGTTTCGATCGGCGTGCCGTTTGCGTCGAGCGGCACGGCTGGCGTGTAAATGTTCCCGGTCAGTCGGGTCCAGTCGTCCCAGACCTTTTCCATTTCGGCCTGCCAGTTTCCCGCACCGTACGCGGCGTTCAGCGATGCCACCAGTGTGCTCGTGCAGTCTGGTTCGCCGACTGAGTTGGCGACGAACGTGCCGTCGGGGATGATGCTCCACGTCAATTCGAGCGCCTCGCCCTGCGCCCCACCGCCATTGTTCTTGGCGGTTCGTGCAGGATTCCAGTGGATTGCCTGTGCCTGTGCCAGTTCGCCCGGGCGGTCTTGGCTAGCTGCGAGAGCGTCGAGCACGTTGTTGACATACTCGCGGTCGGGATTGTCACCGGATTCGAAGATCGCGCTCCCCCCGGCTGACGGGCCGATGCTGCCGAGAAAGTCGGTCGCTGACGTGTCGTCGGCGTCGACCCCAACGGATTGCACAGTGCACGCCGCCGCGAAGACTGACAACACGAGTGCGCCACCGAAGCCCCAGATACGTGGAGCGTTCCTGGTGTTCGACCGAGCGCCTTTGGGGTTCGACGTGAGATCCAAAGGTTCCTCCAGAGTTTCCACCAATTTGGTGGTAGATCTGTGAACTTATCTCAACTGTATAAATTAATCGGATCCAGCTCAAAGTCAATCGTTAGTTTTTATAAAAGGAGTGTTCCTCGCCGTATTAGAGGGCAGAGCGGGTTCGCTCAGGTCTTGGCGGTTGCTGCGAGCGGTGGGGCCACACCGACTTCAAACTTCGAGATGAAGTTGTACCGGTCGCCGCGGACGGTCGTGGTGCGCCATTCGATGGGGCGCCCGTGCGCTGTGCTGAGTCGTTCGAGGAAGAACGCTGCCTCACCACGACGCATCTCCAGTAGCGCTCGTTCGGCAGGCTGGGGGTTCAGTGGTGCAATCCGCTCCCACCCAGCGTCGGGTCGAACGCCGCAGCACCGCTCGAGTTCGTCGTAGAGCGCCGTGCGCTCAAAGTTGCTGTTGATGATCGGCCCAGCCACCGCCGCTGGGAGCCAGGCCCGATCGAGCGCAAGTGCTTCGTTGCCGGCGTACCGGATGCGTTCGAGGTAGAGCAGCGGTGCAACTGCTGGCAGGCCGAGTTGCTCGGCGACGGTTCCGTCGGTGCGTTCGTCGAGGACGAGGACCTTGCTGCGCTGCTCGACGCCGGATGATTCGATCGACTCGAACAGGCTGTAGAGCGCGCCGAGTGGTTGTACGAACTCGCTCTGATTGACAACGGTGCCGCGGCCGCGTTCGCGTCGGAGAATCCCAAGCTTGTTGAGATGACGAATCGACTCACGGACGGTGTGTCTGCTGACTTCATACTCGGCAACCAGTTCACCGTCGGTCGGGAAGCGCTCGTTGAACTCGCCCGCGTCAAGACGATGTTTCAGCTCAGATTCGAGTTGCGCCCACAGTGGCATGGGGCTGTTTCTGTCAAGGGCCATGGTTCCTTCGCCGGCGTCGGGATGAGGGTGATGTTTATCAGCACATCCGTACAAACAGACTCGAGGACGACATCTCACGGCCGTGCCGCTTTCATTGATGTTGACTCCCGATCTAAATGTACGTATATTCGTTCATATAGTCGAACGGAACGTATGCCAACATGAAGTTCACGCAGTATTACCTCGAGTGTCTCTCCCAGGCCTCATACCTGATTGGCGATGAAACGACAGGTCGAGCCGTGGTCGTTGATCCGCGGCGAGACATCGACGAATACGTGCGTGATGCCGAGGCGGCGAGCCTGACAATCGAACTGGTCATCGAGACGCACTTCCACGCCGACTTTTTGTCGGGTCACCTTGAACTTGCTGCAGCGACCGGTGCTGCTATTGCCTACTCCGACGTCGCGCACACAGAATTCGAATCACGAAAGCTTGTTGATGGTGAGCGAATCGACCTCGGAGAACTTGATCCGTCAGCGCCGACGGTGCTCTATTGCGCCGGGGGCTATCGCTCGTCGGTGGCAGCCAGCGTGCTACGTGAAGCGGGCTTCTCCGACGTCTCGGACGTCTTGGGCGGGTATGGCGCATGGCAGCGGAGACGCGGCCGCTGACGAAGATCGTTCGGTAACGAGCGGGAGTCTTGTGGCCTGCCATGCAAGGCTGCCACCAGTACGATGCCGTCGATGGAACCCAGTGGCGAGCTTGGCTACTTCGATGCGCTCACCGACAGCGGTTTGGGCCATGCACTGAACAAGCCGTGGTCCGACCCGGACCGTGGCCGCATGCTCCAACAGGTTGGTGCCCTGATGTTGTTGCTCCCGCCGCCTCCGGCTCGAGTACTCGACCTCGGCTGTGGCACCGGTTGGCTGAGCTGGATGTTGCAGACGAGCGGCTACGACGTCACCGGCGTCGACTTAGCCCCACGCGCCGTCGAATTGGCCAAGGCGTACGTTGCTCAGATGGCAATGCCGGACCACATCGCGGTTGGTGTCCCGGCGTTCCTCACATCGCCGGTCGATGCATTGCCGTTCGACTCGGAGTTCGACGCCGCCATCTTCTTCGACTCATTACATCACGTGCCGGACGAAGCCGCGGCGATCGCCTCGGTTGCCCGGGCAATCAAGCCGGGTGGGGTGTTGTTGACCTCCGAGCCCGGCCGCGGTCATGCAGCAGCGTCAGCTGCAGTGATCGAAGAGTTCGGCGTCAACGAGCGCGATATGCCGGTCGGCCGAATCCGCAAGGCGGGCGAGGCAGCAGGCCTCGTGCACGTAGCGACGCTGTCTCGTGCCGACGAGCTGGGCTCTCACCTGTATGGCTGGGTCGCCAAGCCGCTTACCCTCCGCTCGCGGCTCCTGAACCGTTCACCGCTGCGCATTGTCAAGCAGCTCATCACGAGCGAGGTCAGGCGCCTCGACAACGGCATCGTCGTCATGCGACGCCCAGAGGCCTGAATGGCGATGACAGGTGCACTTGCAATCTTGGGCGCAGCCGCAGAAGATCGTGACCAATGAAGCAATCAATCGATCTCAACGCCGACCTCGGCGAGGGTTACGGCCCGTGGTCGATGGGCGACGACACCGCCATGCTCGGGATCGTCACCAGCGCGAACATCGCCTGTGGCGGGCACGCTGGGGACCCAGACACAATGTTCAACACCCTCGCGGTTGCTGCGAAGAACAATGTCGTCGTCGGAGCACACCCTGGCTATGCGGACCGGGCCGGCTTCGGTCGCCGCATCATCCCCATGTTGCCTGACG
>CALAHA010000370.1 GCA_937891565.1 uncultured Ilumatobacter sp.
GATCCGCACCTGATCCGCACCTGATCCGCACCTGATTTGTGCAACGAGCCGAAGAGTTACTCAAGGGCCCGATGGCGCCGAGCGACGCCACCTGGTCGAGCGCGCCCTGTTGTGACAGATGTCAGAGCTTCGAGTGGCGCACTGACACCCGAGAGTTGAGTGTCATCGGCTTTAATGTGCACGTGATCCCCGTTGCTGCCCAATGCGGGCCTCATGTTGAAATGGCACACGGCGTTCCCGTCATGGTGAACACGCCGTCGTCACACGCCATGCAGCGTTCTGGGACCCAATCAATCTCGCGGACCCTTGACGTCATCGAGTGTTTCCTCGAGGTCCCCGAGCGAGGGGTGAATGAGATCGCTCGGCTCTGTGGCCTGAGCCCGAGCACTGCCCACCGGGTGGTCAGGGCGCTGGTCGCTCGGGGCTACCTCGAACAGAACGCCAGTCGCAACCGATACCGGTTGGGGCGCAGCGCGGCTCAATTCGCTGATGCTGTTCACCGCCACGTTCCCGCCTGAATTGGCCTTTCAAGCTGCCGTGCTCACCGGCACCCTGTGAGAACATGGCGTTGATGAACGTCGCAGCCTTCGAGATTGCACTGAGGTCGGTTGGCTTTTGCGGGAGCGTCGAGCACGATGCCGCCGCTCGCATCGTCTACGGGACCGACAATTCTGTGTATCAACTGCAGCCGGTCGGCGTTGTTGTTCCCACGTCGATCGACGACCTTGCAGCGATTGCCAGGGTGAACCATGAGCGAGAGGCGCCGTTCGCCCTGGTCGCACGCGGTGGGGGCACCGGCACCAACGGGCAGTCGCTGACCAACGGTTTGGTCATCGACACGCGGCGCGCCATGAACCGGATCATTTCAATCGATCCAGATGCACAAGTCGCTGTGGTGCAGCCGGGCGTCGTGCTCGGTCAACTCAACGCTGCACTGAAGCCGCACGGACTGTTCTTTGCTCCGCACGTCTCGACGGGCTCGCGAGCAACGGTCGGCGGCATGGTTTCGACTGATGCCGCCGGGAAGGGTTCACTCGTCTATGGCCGCACGAACAAGCACGTGCTCGGTCTCGAAGCCGTCTTGGCCGATGGCACATCCTGGAGCGTGGGCAAGGTCACCAAAGCCGAGCTTGATCACATGGTGCAGCGAACTGATCGTCTCGGCGACCTGCATCGTCTTGTTCGCGAAGCAACGACGGGCCTCAACCCTGATGCCTTCCCCGACATACCGCGCGGGTTCTCTGGCTACAACCTTGCCGATGCCACTGCCGGGCCGGGCCTCGACTTCACGAAGATCCTCACGGGCTCGGAGGGCACGCTGGCGCTGTTCGGTCAGATCACCGTGCACCTCGAACCCCTCACTCGACAACCGCAGCTTGCGGTGATCGCCTATCCGCGCTTCGAGGACGCCATCCGCGACTCAAACCGGTTAAAGGTGACCGCACCAATCGCCATCGAGTGCCTTGATGAGCGGACCATCTCGTTGGCGACGGCATCACCGGCGTTCCCCAGATTGGCATCACTGCTCGGCACATCATTCGACGCGTCGGGGTCGCTGTTGCTCATGGAGTTCGATGGTCGCGACGGCCTCGACGAACTGCAAGATCTGCTGGCCGCGGAATCGGGTTCAACAGCGACGGCAATAGCAGTCACGTCCGACGCCGCTGACATCGCAGCGGTCTGGAAGGTTCGTGCCGACGCTGTTGGTCTGCTTGGCCAGGCTGTCGACGGCAGGCGCTCGATCGCGTTTGTCGAAGACTGCGCCGTACCACCACATCGTCTTGAGGAATTCGTTGCCGGCTACCGCAGCCTGCTCGACTCGCACGGCTTGAGCTACGGCATGTTCGGCCACGCCGATGTCGGCTGCATCCACGTCCGCCCTGCGCTCGACCTGTACGACGAGTCGCACGAGCGGCTGCTGCGAACGATTTCCGACGAGGTGCATGCGCTTGTCGCGAGTTTCGGTGGGGTGTTGTGGGGTGAGCACGGTCGGGGATTCCGCGGCGAATATCTCGACCTTGACGACGACACTGTCCGGCGGATGCAGCAAATCAAGACGGCG
Organism: uncultured Ilumatobacter sp.; assembly: GCA_937891565.1. GTDB lineage: Bacteria > Actinomycetota > Acidimicrobiia > Acidimicrobiales > Ilumatobacteraceae > Ilumatobacter_A. The sequence goes on from CALAHA010000370.1 coordinate 2,063, forward strand.
TTCGATCCACGCAACATCTTGAATCCCGGCAAGCTCTACGCACCATTGGAAGGTGCTCCGCCGATCACGAAGATCGACGGCGTGGCGCTGCGAGTTCACAGCGACCGGTCCGTCCCGGTTGCCGATCGACAGGAGTTCGACAGCGCCTTTGGCTGCAACGGAAACGGCATCTGCCATCACTGGGGTGAGGCCGAAGTGATGTGTCCGTCGTACAAGGTGACATTGGATCCGCGGCTCTCGCCGAAGGGCCGGGCTGACCTGCTGCGCGGTTGGCTCGCAAACCCTGATGACGCCGACCTGGTTGACGATGTTGCCGATTCGATGCGTCGATGCCTGTCGTGTGGGGCATGCACGGGGCGCTGCCCGGTCCAGGTGGATATCCCGGAATTGAAGTCGCGCTTTCTCGAACGCCACCCGGAGGGCGGCCGGCGGTTGCGCGTCCGAGACGCACTGTTGAGCCGATTCGAGTCACTGTTACCAATGGCCCAGGCGGGTGCCCGCGTCGTCGGTCTGCTGCAGCGGCTGGCCGAGCCGATCTTCGAGAAGGGTCTAGGCATCATCGATCTACCCCGTGTCCCGACCGGCTCGTTGCGCACTCGGCTCGCCGCGCTCGATGTCCCGATTGTGGATAGTTCCGATGGTGTCGGCAACGCCACGGTGATCGTGCTGCCGGATGTGTTCACGGCGTATCTCGACCCCGATGTGCTCGACGCAACGATGCGTGTGCTGCGCGCTGTGGGGGAGCGGCCAGCCCTTGCTCCTTTCCTGCCGTCGGGCAAGTTCGACCACGTCAAAGGCCGGCGCCGCAGATTCGCGAAGGCGGCTGCACAGCAACGTGATCTGATTGAACGGCTCGCTCGTCACGACCTGCCGTTGGTCATTATCGAACCAGCGGTGGCGCTGCTCGGTGCGCACGAGTACGCATCCATCGACGAGTCGTTCCCGAGCGATGCAACGACGTCACTGGCAGAGTTCCTGGCACCGCGGCTCGCGGCGCTGCCAGCGTCGACGGGGCGTGGCAACGGGGGGACCGTGCAGCTGTTCGGTCACTGCACCGAAGTCAGTCTTGCTCCAGAGCGGATGGGCACCTACCGCTCGATGCTCGAAGCAGCGGGCTTCGACGTGCAAACCGAAGCAACCACGTGCTGCGGGATGGCGGGCATCTTCGGGCACGAAGCCGAAAGCCAGCCCATGTCGACCGCCCTGTTCAACATGGGCTGGCGGCCGAAGCTGGAATCAGGAGATCCGGTGCACCGATGCGCCAGTGGCTATTCGTGTCGGAGCCAGGCGAAGCGGTTCGGCCACACGTTGACGCATCCAATTCAGGTGCTCGCATCAGCCATTTCGTGAGGTGTTTGCGCACACATCGAATCGGCAACATCGTCGACCACCGTGTCGTGGTCGAGGGGCGTGCGTCCGGTTGTGGAAGCGGAAGTCATGGACATGTCTGAACCTATAACCGCAGCGTGAGACTCACTCGACTCGGAGGGTCGGTACCAGCGTGTGTCTGGTCACGCTTGGAGGCTGGAGATCAGCTCTTGCCGCGCCACGGGATGAGTTTGGATTGGGCAAAGCGCATGACGAGATCCATCGAGTTCGGCCGCAACCAGCGTGCCCCAGCTGACACCGAGCGCCGACGGACGCCGGAATTAGCCGACGTATTCGCCTTGGACGTTGACCGCGACCGAGATGCTCCGCTCGCTCCAGATCGGCGTCATCGCGGATGCAAGGCCGAGCCAGTCGACCAGCTGATCCTGGTTTTCGATGCGCAGACGGGCGCAGCCTTTGCTCTGCGGGGATGTCGGCACGTTGTTGGCGCCGTGGATTGCTTGTCCAAGATCAAAATAGAGCGGGCGGTACATGTTGCCGTTGAGTGGATTATCTGCCGCCACTGGGAAGTCGGTGCTGTCGTGCCAGCCGCCGTTGTCGCTCGCTGGATCGAACCGGAAGGCGCGTGCCTGGTCTTGGTCGCGTGTCTCGAACCCCTCGGAGCCCGTCGACGTCGGGAAGCCGAATGTCAACTTTTCGGCGCCCTCGCCGACGAACATGAACTGACAGGTCCGGTCAATCAGGATCCACTTCGGTTGGTTGAGTGCCGACGTGAAGGGCATGGGGAGTTTGTCCGCAGCGAGCAAGATTCGCTCTTCCGCACTGCCGGAAGCCATATCGGTCGTATTGATTTCGAGCCCCATGGCGAGACGCGCGGCGCAGAGCCGCTGGCGTGTGACGGGCCCCGAAACGCCATCGATGAGGAGTGGTTGCGTGCCGATTTCTTCAAACAGCTTGTTCAGCTTGAGCTGCTGGATCTCGACGTTCTGGCGCACTGCTGCGGCCACGACTGCCTCGTCGGGATCGGTGCGTTGCTCACCGGTAATGTCGTCGAGGCCGTTGCCGGTGCACACGTCGAGCAGTTGACCGACCTCGATGTCGGCGGTCGGCAAGTTGTTCTCGGCGCGTAGTGCAACCACGTTCACTGTCTCGTCGTCGAACGCATTCGCGATCAGACCGAGCGAGTCCAGAGCTTCGACCACGACGACGCATGCCGGGTCGTAGATCTGTGGACCGGGTTCGGTCGTCGTGGGCGCAATGGCGGTTTCGGGCAACGTGGCAACGGGCAGCGACGTGGCCGGTGCCTCATTGACGATCACCGTGTCCGTCGTTGCTGGCATATCAGATGTTGCGAGGCTCGACTCGACAGCCGAAGTCTCCGTCGCTCCAACGTTGTCGGTGGCGCTCCGAACCGTGGCGCTACACGCACTGGTGACGAGCAACGCTCCGCCCAAAAATATGGTGAGTGCTCGTCCGCGCATCTTCAGAAATTACAGGCCAAGCCCGGCACCTTCTGGTCACGCCAGGCGATAGCAACAGTTTGTTTTGCAGTGGTGATCAGCCGCGCAGGGCAACGAGGTATTGGCCGCCGCCTTCTTGAATATCGCTGGTGAGGGTGAGGCCGGGCTCAAGACGGCTGATCCGATCGATCAGCCACGCAGCTGTTGTGTCGGCGTCGGCAGCGGTCGGGCAGCGGCAGAAGATCTCCCGGCCGCCTTTCGCTGCGAGTCGGTCGACGGTTGGGATGATTGCAACCGGGTCGATCGTGAAGAGCTGCTCGTTCCATACAACGACTGCCTCGGTGTTGCCCTTGCCGGTGTTGCATCCACGATGGGCGAGGCGTTCGTGGAGATCGGTCGAGCCCTTCGACTTTCCCTTGCCCTTCTTCTTCGCCTTCCGATCCGTCATCCGTGCATCGACGCTCGGCCCGCGGTCATCGTTGACCGACATACCCGGATCGACCGACTGATCGCATAACCAGCAACGCCAATTGTCTTGCTCACCGATGTCTTCAACTCGTGCCATGGTTGGAATGTAGGCGGTCACACTGTGTCAAGCACAGTGTGACCGGTCACTTGCGCAGCGGAGCGAGGGCGTCCAGGCCGCGGTAGGCCGCAGCTTCGCCGAGGTCGGCCTCGATGCGCAGGAGCTGGTTGTACTTCGCGACACGATCGGAACGGCATGGCGCACCGGTCTTGATCTGGCCACAGTTGGTGGCGACGGCAAGGTCAGCAATGGTGGCATCTTCGGTCTCGCCGGAGCGATGGCTCATCACCGAGGTGTAGCCGTGGCGGGTGGCGAGCTGCACGGTGTCGAGTGTCTCGGTGAGCGACCCGATCTGGTTGACCTTGATGAGGATCGAGTTCGCGACGTCGGTGTCGATACCTCGCTGTAGC
>CALAHA010000371.1 GCA_937891565.1 uncultured Ilumatobacter sp.
CGACGGAATGACCATGCTATTCGCCACTCACGAGATGACCTTCGCCCGTGAGATCAGTGACCGAGTCTGCTTCCTCCACAAGGGCCGGATTCTCGAACAGGGCCCGCCCGAGCAGATCTTCGGCGATCCGCAAGAGCAGCGCACCCGCGAGTTCCTGCAGCGCGTGATCGACTCAGGCCGACTCTGACCGTCGGCGTTTTTCGTGGTATCGGCGGTTTCGCCGCGCGCGCCGAAACACCCGACCGCTCTAACTCGAAACGCCGCAGACGAGATTCCGGTTGAGGCAGTTGGCGACTTCGCCCTCCAGCTTGGTCTGGTCCCAAACGTTCCAGAAGTCGGCGTGGGCTGTCTCGACGCCGCCCGAGCTGAGCGACAGGTCGGTGGGGTCGACGGGCGGATAGTCGATCCCGATCGTCAACTGCGGTAGCACCACCGGGTGACTGTCAGGGCAGCCGTTGGCCTCGACGCTGCTGTATCGGGCGTGCGCCGACGATCCGAAGCCGGTGAGGCGTTCACCGTCCCAGCAGTCAGGGAACGTGACAATCATCCGCAGCGTCGAGCTGGCACCGCACTGGAGCGGCGCATCTTCTCGCACTGCTCCCGTTCCGCACGACCAGGCAACGATGTTCGTCGACTGGGACTGCTGCGACGCGGAGTCGCCACCGATCAGCATCAGCCCCTCGGGATAGGCAACGATCTCTTCGTGGTCGACACCCTGGCCAGGCCGGTAGTAAGCCGTCATACTGGTCGGCTCGATGGCGCGCCCCGTCGGATCGAGGAGGGCCGGTGCCCAATACGACGCTGTGTCACGACGCTGCTCGCACGATGTGTTCGCATTCAGCAGCCGGTCGCCGTATCCCGGGTTCGAGTCCACCGAGTTGTTGCCAAAGAACAGGTGAAGGTGGCTCTTGCCTGGCTGCCACGGCAGCACGAGCGGGTCGTCGAACGCAACGTGACTCAGGTCGCACTGCACCACAAACTGGGCGAGACGCCCCTGCGGACCGCGCCGCTCAGGGTCCGGATCACGAGTGACGTTGGACTGTGCACTCGATCCGCACGCCGCCAGCACCAGCAGCGTGGCGACGAGCGCTGCTGATCGAAATCGCTTCACGGCGTGCAGCGTAGAGACCGCTCGGCCCGGCCGACCGATGGTGCGGCAATGTTCACCACTGCCCCACCATCGGTTCAATCCCGGGTGTCGAGTTGATCAGGCCGGCTTATCCGGGACGACCATCGCGTCGAGGTCGACGTCGACGATGATGTTGATGGCCGGGTCGACCGGTGCAGTCTCGGCGTCAGGCATGTTCGGCAGTTCCGGCGGATCGGGGATAACTGCCTCCCTGTAGTCGACCGACGGCGGTGCAGTCTCGACGTCGGCCAACCAGGTGAGCACGTTCAGCACGCCGAGTGTCCAGTCGCCGCTTCCCTCTCCCTCACACGGTGCGAGGTTCTCGAGGTCCTGCGGCGCCGAAGTACCAAAGATGTTTCCACCCCAGCAGTTGCCGAGTTCTTCGGTCGCCATACCAACGCCTTCGACGGCGATGTCAGCAACACGGCTGTCACTGACGTCGTTGAGTGTCACGCGGTTGTTCTGTGCTTCCCAAAGGAGCGTGTCAGGGAACTCGTCCGCCGGCGGCTCTTCGCGCTGTTCGGCGCAGCCGACGTCCCATTCATCAGGCGTGGGCAAGTCGTCGTTGGCACCCTCTTCGAGAAACGGGACCAGGCCGATGCCCGTCTTGTCATGATCGAATACAAGGTTCTTCGTGATCGTGTTGTCGATACCGCCGGGTGCCAGGATGCCGTTGCCCATAGCGAGAATCGCCACGTCGATGGCCGGCGTGTCGGCCTGGTTGTTGGAGTGCACAATGTTGCTGACAATCGTGGTGTCGCGCTCTGGGTAACACAGCTCGTAGCTGCCCGAGTTCGGAACAATGCCGGCACGGTTATAGCGGAAGGTCGAATTTATGATGACGAGGTTGCCGCCGGCGTTGGTGCCCGAGTAGCCGAGCCCGTTGTGCTCCGAGATCACGTTGTCGATGATCGAGTCACACGGGAAACATTGGCCGATGTAGAAGCCAGCGTCGGGGCTGCCCGACGCGTACGAGTTATCGATCTGGCCGTTGATCGAGTCAAAGGCATAGATGCCGTAGTCGCCGTTGCGGATCGCCGTGATGTACGAAGCCCGATAGCCAATCGCAGAGGTGAAGAACACACCGTTGCTGGTGTAGTTCTGCGTGGTCAAGTTTTCGACGACGACGCCTTTCGCTCCGAGGACGCGAATACCATTGTCGAGTTCAAACTCACCATCGAGCACCACGCCAGCGCGGTCGGTGCCACGGATCGTGATCTCGTCGGTGACGACGTTGACGGCTTCGTTGTACGTGCCGGGTGAGACGAGCACGAGGTCGCCTGGCGCCGCTGCATCGACCGCCTCCTGGATTGCGCCGAAGTCGCCCGGCACACGGAGCACGCCATCGGCGCCGGTGGGCGGATCGGTTTCGACGGGTGCGTCGGTGGCGGCCGGGGCGTCGGTGGCGGCCGGGGCATCGGTGGCGGCCGGGGCATCAGTCGCAACGGCGGCCTCCGTCGCTGGTGCTGCATCATTGCTTGCACTGCTTCCGCAGGCGGCGAGAGTGAGCACGGCGGTCAACGCCACGGCGAGTTTGCGTTTCATGTTTCCCCTAGGTGTCGGCGGACGAGTCGGTGCCAAGCACTGCGTCGCCCAGAGTTCTATCGAGATGATGGCAGGTCAGGCACCCGTGGCCGAAACTGTGACGGAACCAATCATGCCAGCAGTCTTCGTGCCATGGATCGAGCAGTAGTACAGGTACGTGCCGGGTGTATCGAAGACGTGGCGGTATTCGTCGCCCGGCGTGAAATTCTCGGTGTTGACACCCCAGGCCTCATCGTCGTTGACCGGCAGGACGTTGTGGTCGTTGCGACCGTTGTTGGTCCACCAAATTTCGGTACCTGCCGAAACCTCGACATCCGGGAGCCGATACGAGTTGTCAAGGGATCGGACCTGCAGGACCTCGCCGTTGGGCGCAACCGGAGCGATTGTCGTCGACGGCGGGACCGTCTCGCCCGGCTCGGGCGGAGGCAGCAACGTTGTCGGCGGCAGCACCCGCTCGGTTGTCACCACGGCGTCTTGCATTGGAGCCGAATAGGCGTCAGGCCCGTCGGACGCGCACGCAGCCAGGCAGATCAGGCCGGCCACACCACAGAGAAGTGGAGCCAGCGCACAATTCGACAGCCTCACTGGTTCATGAAGAGGTTCGCGTGATCGTCACGCAGAGTCTTCTTCGAAAACTTGCCGACGCTGGTCTTCGGAACTTCATCGATCCAGACGACTCCCTTGGGCATCTGCCACTGGGCAATCTTGCCCTCGAGATGGGCGATCACGGCCGCTTCGGTCAGCGAGTCATTGGTACGCACAACGCAGGCGAGCGCTGCCTCGCCCCACTTTGGGTGCACGATGCCGACCACGGCAGCTTCGGCGACGTCTGGATGAGACATGATCTCGTTCTCCAACTCCACCGAGCTGATCCACTCGCCGCCCGACTTGATGAGGTCCTTTGTGCGGTCGACAAGCCGGATCCGGCCCCGGGCATCGACGGTCGCGACGTCGCCTGTCTTCAACCAGCCGTCGTCCGTAAAGCTCTCCTTCGAGCGCTCATCGTCGTAGTAGGACGAAGCAATCCACTGGCCGCGACACTGCAGTTCGCCACTCTGCTCGCCATCCCATGTGACCGGAGTGGCCGAACCGGGCTCGACGACACGTGCCTCAATGCCGAACGAGATACGACCGACCTGGGTCCGGAGGTCGGCTTGCTCGTCAACCGACAGCAAGCGCTGATCGACATCGAGATGGCAGACCGACGCAATCGGGCTGGTCTCGGTCATCCCCCACGCCTGCAAGATCGGCAGGCCGGTCTGCTCGCGGTAGGCCTCGGACAACGAGCGCGGGACCGCTGAGCCGCCACACGGAATCGACCGCAGCGACGACGTGTCTCGGCCCTTCAGCTCGGGGAGCACAGCCATCCAAATGGTCGGCACCCCAGCGGCGACCGTGACTCGTTGCTCAACGATCAGATTTGCAAGTGCCGGACCCGAAAGGTCAGCCCCGGGCATGATCAGCGACGCGCCCGTGGCAACCGCTGCGTGTGCGAGGCCCCACGCATTGGCATGGAACATCGGCACGACGGGCAGAATCACATCGGACTCGCAGGCCGCGAGGCTGTCGACCATCATGGCCGCCATGGTGTGCATGAACGTCGAGCGGTGGCTGTACACGACACCCTTCGGATTGCCCGTGGTGCCGGACGTGTAACACATGCTCGCCGCTTGGCGTTCGTCGGCGATGGCCGGGAAGTCAATCGGCTCTTCTGCGGCAAGGAGATCTTCGTAGTTGAGCAATGTGTGGCCTGCAAGGTCCTCCGGAATGTCACCCTTGCCATCGTCCATCAAAACGAGGTGCTTGAGGTTCGCAAACGTCGGAAGGAGCGGCGCGAGCAGCGCCAAAATCGAACGGTCGACGAAAATCACTTCATCGTCGGCGTGATTGACGATGTATGTCAGCTGCTCAGGAAACAGACGGATGTTGAGCGTGTGGAGCACCCGGCCCGTGCACGGCGCAGCAAAGTACAGCTCGAGGTGACGAGCGGTGTTCCACGCAAACGTTGCGACCCGGCCGTCGGCGGAGATGCCAAGTGTGTCCAACACACCGGCCAGCTGCCTGGTCCGACCCGCAAACTCGGCATATGTTGTCCGTTCGAGGCCTGTCCCCGTCGACGTAATGATCTCCTTGTGGCCGTGGTACTTCTCGGCCCGGTCGAAGATGTGATTGATCGTGAGCGGTGCGTCTTGCATGAGCCCTTGCATGTCGGCAGAACGTAGTGGATCTGGCCCCGAAGCGGTGACTCGAACAGCTACCGTCTGCGGCTGTGAGCGACGCGACTGCCCTCGAATCGAACGAGCAACCGCACGTCCGGCCGGCTTGGGCTCCACTCGCCCTGGCGGCGTTCGTCGGCCTGGTGATTTGCTCGAACATCGCATCGGCGGTCTGGGCTCGCTGGGTCAACACCAACCCTGAGGGCCTGCTTTTGCTGTCCTCGCGCAACCGATACCTGGCGCTCACGTTGGCAGCCGGTGTTTCTCTGCCGTTCTACGTCGTCATCGGATTTCTGCGTGTCGGTGCGGCGTTCGTTGTCTGCCACCTCGTTGGCCGCGCCTACCGCGACGACGTGATGAGCTGGTTCACCAAGTACCTCGGCCTCACCAAAGAATCGCTCGACGCTTTCGATCGTGGCTTCGACAAGGCCGAATGGGCGCTGATCCCGTTTTTCGCAGGATCGAACATCGTCGCTGCACTGAGCGGCGTGAAGCGGACTCCGCCGACAAAACTGATCGCCCTGCTGGCGGTGGGTATTGCTGGACGACTCACCCTGATGTGGTGGCTGGCTCGAACGTTCGAAGATCAACTCGTCGACTTCCTCGAATGGCTTCAGCGCTACCAGTGGTGGGCGGTCGGCGCGTCGATTGGTCTTGTCGTGCTCGTAAACGCCCGCAACCTGCGTCGCTGACCGAACTGGCCAGTTCTTCTGCTACAACTGCGGTATGGCTGAAGTAACCCTTGGCGGCAACCCCGTCCACACATCCGGCGACCTCCCCACAGTGGGCAGTGCCGCACCGTCGTTTGACCTCGCCGCTGCTGACCTCAGCAGCATCGCCAGCGGCGACCTCGTGGGCAAGAACGTGATCCTCAACATCTTCCCGAGCCTCGATACA
>CALAHA010000372.1 GCA_937891565.1 uncultured Ilumatobacter sp.
ACGATGTTTGCCGCGTCGAGCTCGTCAACCTGGTACCGCAGGAGGTCGATTTCGCGGGCACGGGAGCGTTCGTCGCCGCCCAACGCAGCGAGGCTTGCGTCGATCTCGGTGAGGCGCCCTCTGGCAGCCCGGAGCGGTGCGAGGTCGACATTCCCATAGTTGTCGAGTGCCGCGCGTTGGGTACCAGTTGACAGGAGGTGCTGGTGTGCGTGCTGGCCGTGAAGGTCAACGGCATCGGCAGCAGCCTCGCCAAGCAGCGTCACGGTCGCGAGCCGCCCATTGACGTAGGCCCGCGACCGCCCAACGGCTGGGACCACGCGGCTCAGAATTGTTTCGGTGCCATCAGCAGCAACGAAGCGGCCATCGACACGCGCTTCGTCTGCGCCGTGACGCACGATCGACGTATCGGCGCGGCCGCCAACCAGTAATTCGATCGCATCGACCAGCATTGTTTTCCCTGCGCCGGTTTCGCCCGTGAGCGCGGTCAAGCCGGCGCCGAGTATGAGTTCGAGGCGTTCGATGACACCGAGGTTCTCGATGTGGAGTTCGGTCAACACGAGACCCAGTATCGCAACCAGGTGTCACAGAGTTGCGGATCAAATCGAACTTTTGTTCGTTTCGATCCATTATCCCTGGTCGCGGCACCCTTGCTAGCGGTCAGCAAGACCAAACTTTGCCTTCAGGATTTGGTGGTAGCGGTACGCACCGAACCGGACAAAGTTCGCGTTGACATCCGACGGAATGCAGGTGACGATGTCTCCCTCGTCGAGCCGTGCGATCGGCTGGCCGTCGATCGCCAACGCCGCGCGCCGGTGGCCCGACACCTCGATCTCGACGATCTCGGACGGGTCGAGCACAAGCGAACGGTCAAAGAGCATGTGCGGCGACACAGGCGTCAGCAGCACTGCCCGGTGGCGGGGCGACACGATTGGACCGCGCGCTGACAACGAGTACGCCGTCGAACCGGTCGGTGTCGCAACGATCAGGCCGTCGGCCGCGTAGTGCGTGAACGGCTCGCCATCGATGCGTGCGAGCAGCCGAACGGTGTGGCCTGATTCGCTTTTCTCAACAACCGCCTCATTCAACGCACGGCCTGCACGCACGCCGTTGACCGAGACATCGAGCATCATCCGATCGTCGATGCTCCACTCCCCTGTTTCTGGCCCAGCAAAAAATTTGATGAGCGCATCGCCAAAGTCGTCGGGCTCGACTTCGGTCAGATAGCCGAGTGACCCCAAATTGACCCCAAGGAGCGGGGTAACCGCCCCGTCGAGCAGGCCGACGCTGCGCAGCATCGTGCCATCGCCGCCGAGGCTCAGGACAACGTCTGCCTCGGCAACAGGGCGATCACTCCGGTGCTCGCCAAGGCCAAGCGCATCTGCATCTGGGGCTGGCATCCAGAAGTCGTAGCCGCGCTCCGAGCACCACGCCGCTGCGAAGATCGCATGCGCCCGCGCCGTGCGGCGTTCATGGTGTGCAACGAGCGCGACTCCACTCACTGGTGCGCCCCCGTGAAATCGGTGAAATCGGTGAAATCGGTGAAATCCGTGAAATCCGTGAAATCGGCAGGGGGAGCTGTGACCCACACCAGAAATTCGACGTTGCCATCAGCGCCGGTAATGGGCGAGACGGCCCAGTCAACGATCGAGCATCCGGCTGCCACGAAGGCGTCGGCGACCTCGCCCTTCACGCGTTCATGTATGGCCGGATCGGTGATGATGCCGCGACCTTTGCCCACTTCGGACCGGCCAGCTTCGAACTGCGGTTTCACGAGCATCACCATGGGAGCATCAGGTTGGCACACCGAGACCAATGCGGGAATGACCAACGTCAGTGAGATGAACGACAGGTCACCAACAACGATGTCGACGCGTCCCCCGATGTCGTCGGCGCTGATGTGGCGAACGTTGGTCCGTTCCATGTTGATGACGCGGCCATCGGCACGGAGTCGTTCATGGAGTTGGCCATGCCCGACATCGAGTGCAACAACCTGGCGGGCCCCGCGCTGCAAAAGACAATCAGTGAAGCCGCCGGTCGATGCGCCGGCATCGAGCGCCCGGAGGCCCGACACGTCGAGTTGAAATCGTTCGAGCGCGCCCTCAAGCTTCTCTGCGCCTCGACCGACGAATCGCGCGGGCGGCCCTTCAATAACGACCGCGTCACCTGGTGCGACCTGGCGCGAACCCTTGTCTGCAATCGACCCGTTAACCAAGACGCGGTTCGCCGCGATCATGCTTTGCGCTTCGGTACGACTTGACGTGAGTTCACGACGGACCAGCTCGGCATCCAGCCGCCGACGAGGCGCCATGATGTCAGGTCACTTCGAGCGTGCGGAACGCTTCGTGGCGATCTTACGGACGCCCGACGAACCGACTGCTGTCGATTTTTTGGCGGCGGCCTTCTTGTTGGCCGGAGCTTTCTTCGCTGGCGCCTTCTTGGCCGGAGCCTGCTTCTTGCCCGAAGCTTTCTTGGCCGGAGCTTTCTTGGCCGGAGCTTTCTTGGCCGGAGCCTTCTTGTTGGCCGAAGCTTTCTTGGCCGAAGCTTTCTTGGCGGACGGGGCCTTCTGAGCTGGCACCTTTTTGGCGGCCGGAGCTTTCTTTGCGGCAGCGGCCTTCTGCTTATCGTTGGCCCCAACACGGGCGGCAAGCTGCTCGGCGAGATCTTCGAAGCGATCTTCCAGCTCATCGAAACGTTCCGACATCCAGGCGACTTGCTTGGCAACTTCGCGCTGCACGGACTCGGTGACTTTCTCCGTGGTCTGCTTGCCGCGCTCGATGAGCTGGGCGATGACCTTGTCGGCCTCGTTCTTTTGAACGTCGCCTGCCTTCACAAGCTTCTGGACAATTTTCTCGGCTTGCTTTCGTGTTGGCTCGGAGAATTGTATGCCGGCGTCGATCAGCTTCTGAATGGGTGAAGTGGCCATACCGCCAGCGTACTCGCCAGGTGTTCATCCTGGCTCGATTGAGCACTTACCCAAGCAGGAGGGCCGCAAGGGCGCCAAGATCCAAGAGGTCGAAGTCGATGACCAGTTCGTCGAGGCCCGCCAGGTCGTCGGCTGGGCCAATCACCCCCGACCGGACCAGCGCGAAGCGACAGCCAATCCGAGCAGCCATGAGGCCGTCAGTCTCTGGCCGGTCCCCGACCATCACCGCAGTTGCCGGATCGAAGGGTGCGTTAGCCGACGAAAGATGCCGGGCGATTGCTTCGGCCATCGGGGCGTGCGGCTTGCCAGCGATCGTCGGTACAGCGTTCCCTGCAGTGGCGACCGCCGCCAGAATCGAACCTCCACCTGGTTCGAGGCCGCGCGGTGTGGGATATGTACTGTCTGAGTTGGTGCCAACGAGTCGGGCGCCGGAGTGGATTGCGGCCGCAGCAGCAGCGAGGCGTTTGTAGT
>CALAHA010000373.1 GCA_937891565.1 uncultured Ilumatobacter sp.
GTCCTTGTCGCGAACGAACGTTGTGGCCGGCATGCCAATTTCGTGGCGGCTCAGGATCTGTGTGGCCCGCAACTTGTCACGCGAGTTGGCGATGCCGTTCGCCGTATTCGGCGTGTAGACGTCCATCTGCTCGAACTGACGAACCACGGCGGTGCCGAAGTAGGTGACCGACGCGCCGATGCGTGGGAGAACCGCGTCATAGTCTGATAATTGCTTGCCGCGGAACTGCATATCTGGCTCGTCGCCCGAAAGGTCGATCGCGAATCGCAAGGTGTTCAGCACCCTGCACTCGTGGCCCCGCTCCAATGCCGCTGACTTGAGCCGGGCGGTGCTGTAGGCGCCTGGCGAACGCGAAAGAATTGCGAGCTTCATGTGAAATCCTTGCTGTGTGGTGCGACCGTATCCGGTTCAGAATCGAGACGAGCAATGTGCACAATCGCGTCGCCCTGGTTGACGAGCGGTTGTTGTGTATGGCCGATCACGATGCCGCTCGTCGGCGCCTTGGTCGAGCCCAGTCGGCGGCCGACTGAATCGTGAATGGTGACCAGGGGTGATCCCTTTTCGACGTATTCGCCGAGCTTGGCGTGCAACTGGACCAGCCCGGTTCGGCGGGCGCGGACCCACGAACTCGATCGGCTCTCCGGCACGTCGGGTTCGTCGGGCGGTTTGCCGTCGCCGGTCATGCTGAGTCGCTCAAGCACTCGCAGGACACCACGCGTTCCGGCTTCAACTGCTTTCTGGTTGAAACGCCAGGCCTCGCCGCCTTCGTAGAGCAGCACGGTGGCGCCACGACTTGTCGCAGCGGCGCGCATCGAGCCGTCGCGCAGCTTGGCGTGCAGCATCAGCGGCGCCCCGAACGCGACCGCCAGCTCGCGGGTGAACGGATCGTCGAGGTCGGCACGAATCTGCGGCAGGTTGATCCTGTGGTCCGAGCCTGTGTGGAGGTCGATGCCGACATCGCAGCGGTCGACGATCTGGTTCATGAACAGATGCGCGACGCGCCCGGCGAGCGACCCATTTGCCGACCCGGGAAAGGATCGATTGAGATCGCGTCGATCGGGGAAGTAGCGGTCGCCGTTCAAAAAGCCGTGCACGTTGACAATCGGCACGGCGATGATGGTGCCTGCAAGCGTGAGTGCAGTGACCTGATCGAGGACGCGCCGAATGATCTCGACGCCGGCGATCTCATCGCCGTGTACCGCAGCGCTCAACCAGACGGTTGGCCCTTCATCTCGGCCATGGACGACGCGTAGCGGCATTGAAATGGTGTTGCCGGTAACGAGCCTGGCGAGGGGCAGATCACCCATTGCTTCTGCGCCGGGAGCGACCTCGAGGTCGCCGATCTTGAACGACTTGCGCAGGGTCATGTGTGACCTCGGTTTTTCTGGCGGACGTCTTTCTTGGGCCGACCGCCAAGATACGAGGCGGTTGAATCGACGGTGAAGCCTTGAATAAGCGCCTCGCGGCCAATCAGCATGCGGAAGCCCATTTCGTCGCGGCTTGTGAGAGTGATTTCGGCATTGATTGCTCGGCCGCATAGCACGATCGGTGCGAGCACGACCGGCCGGTCGGTGCGTGTTCCCGACGAGCTGGTGACGGTGCGGTGGTCAATGCGCGGCGCCTCAACCAGCGCTGCGTCCGCGTCGGATCGTTGCCATGGTCGGACGAGGAATCGCACCCATGAGACGCCCTCGCGCTCAAAGAGTTCGATGTCGTCGGCGTGAATTGCCGATGTGCGAGCGCCGGTATCGATTTTGGCCTTAACCGCCTCGATGCCCCATTCAGGAAGGGCAACCCATTCTCGCCAACCGACTGTGTCCATTGAGTGAGTTTCGCACGACCGGCCGGGTTCTGGGCAGGCCGGCGGCGCCGACGCCAGCGGCCTCTCGCTGCCAAGCCTGGGATCATTGCTCCTCGTCGGAGTGGTCGCGGTTGCTGCAATCACCACCGCCGCACTGTTCGGACCTGTTCGGAGCTGTTCGGCGAACCGTCATTCGACCCATTATTGACGGTATCGGTACGGCTGCGGGCTACGTGGTCCAGGTGATCCGCAGCCTGCTGCGCGTCGTGGCACGAGTCGGCGGCTCATCGCTGATCACGTCGAGCTATCTACTCGCGCTGGTGTTTTCGGTCGAGGCGTTTGGTGGCGGTCTGACGGTCGCCCAGATCGGCGCGTCGTATCTCGGGGCGGCGGCCATTGCCAATATCGCACCGACACCCGGTGGCATCGGTCCGCGGGAGGCCGCGATGATCGCGGCCCTGTCGGGATTCGGCCTCGACGCACCGATTGCGATCTCCGCCGTCTTGACGTTCCGACTTGCCACCTTCTGGCTTCCGATCGCGC
>CALAHA010000374.1 GCA_937891565.1 uncultured Ilumatobacter sp.
GTGTTGCTGCCTACGACCTCGCTGCAATCAAGCCGATCGTCGAAGCCGCCGGCGGCACTTTCACCGACCGTCTCGGCGAAGCAACATATGAACACGACACGGCCATCAGCTCGAACGGCCACCTCCACGACGCGGTGATCGCCCTACTCAAGTAGGCGTAGCCTCGGCTCGATGGATGTTCATGTCGACTCGGAAACAGCACCGCTTCGATCGGTGATCGTCGGCTATCCAGACAATTTTCTCGACGTCGAGCCGGAGATCATCAATGAGACACAACGTAAGTTCTACGACGGCCCCGACGCTCCAACGAAGGAAGCGGTCACCAAGCAACTGAACGGGTTCATCGCCGTGATCGAGGCCCACGGGGTCTCGGTGCATCAGCCTCGGCCGCTCCCCTACATCCCCGACCAAATGATGACGCGCGATATCGGCGTCGTGATCGGCGACACCTTTGTTGTCACCACGATGGCGGCCAAGAGCAGGCGACACGAGTGGCGCGGTTACGCCCACCTGTTCGAGCACTTCTCCCCGCACACGAAGGTGCTCTTCGGCCCGGAAGACCTCGTTATTGAAGGCGGCGACGTCATTGTCGACAAGGGCAAAGTGTTCGTCGGCATCGGCCAGCGGACCACACTGGCCGGGGCTGCCTGGCTCATGCAGTTGGTGCCCGAGTACGAAATCGTGCCGATCAATTTGCGCGGGCTGACCGATGGCGAGGACGTCCTCCACCTCGACTGCTCGTTCCTCCCCGTCGGAGCGAACAGCGCGCTCATCTATCCCGACGGCATGCGGGAAGTCCCGGCGACCGTCCGTGAAACGTATGACCTGATCGAGGTGACTCGCGAGGAGCAACAGCGGCTCGGCACCAACGTGTTGTCGCTCGACCCACAGACGGTTGTCTCGCAGCCAACGTCGCAGCGCATCAATGACGAGATGCGGGCGCGCGGTATCACGGTCATCGAAGTGCCGTACAGCGAGCCACCTAAGACTGGCGGCAGCTTCCGCTGTTGTACGCTGCCCCTCTATCGTTCACTCTGAGCTGCCGTTTTAGTTGCCGGCCAGCAGGCTTCCGTGAACGAGTTCAAGCGTTCTGCCAAGCGAAGAAGCGAATCCAGAGCGGGGACGACATTCAACTCGGCCGTCGCGATCAGTGACGCAGCGTGTCCGATGCGATGGTGCCAGCCACTGCTCGCCACCGTCGGCGGCATCCCCCGAAGTACGACTGACGACGTGTTCGACGTCAATCGCTGCGGGCCCCACGACGCGGTCGTGGCGACACCCCGCCTGCACCCGCAAAGTCGACAACATTGGTCGGGTATCGTGTCGAAATGAGCGATCAGCCACCTCTCTCCCAGGCGACCTTGGCCATCTCGGCAGGGCGCTCGAACAGCAGCAATTCGCTGGCCCCGGCGCTGTGGGCATCGAGTACTTGGGAATCAGACGGCCTCGATGATGCTCACCATCGGGCTACCTCGGTTCGTCACGGCGATTTCTACAGTCGTTACGCCAACCCAACGGTCCAGCAGTTTGAGCACGCAATCGCCGAACTCGAGGGCGCCGAGGCCGCTCTTGCGTTCGGGTCCGGCATGGGTGCAATCGCTGCCACGGTCCTGGCGCTCTGTTCGACCGGCAGCCACATCGTTGCCCAGCGCCAGCTCTATGCCGGCACCCTTGCATTCCTGCAGGGCCCGTGCCAACGCTTCGGCATCGACGTCACCTTCGTCGACGTTGCGACGCCCGGCGCGTTCACCGACGCGGTCATTGCCGGCAAGACAATGCTGGTCATCGCCGAATCGCCGTCGAACCCGCGCCTGGAGTTGGCTGACCTCGAAGAACTCGGTTCGATCCGCGGACCCTTCACACTTGTCGACTCGACGTTCTCCACCCCACTCGGCCAGCAGCCGCTCGCGTATGGCGTCGACCTCAGCCTGCACTCGGCAACGAAAGGGATCGCCGGGCACAACGACGCAACCCTGGGTGTGATCGCTGGCGAGCAGGAATTGCTTGACGAGATCTGGGCATACGCTGTGCTGCATGGCTCGACGCCCTCGCCGTTCGATGCCCTCAACGCCCTGCGCGGTATCCGTACGCTGGCAGTTCGTACTCGCCAGCAAAACGAATCGGCCCGTTCGCTGGCCGTGATGCTCGCTGATCATCCGGCCTGCGCGGCTGTGCACTACCCCGGGCTGTCAGAGCATCCGCAGCACGCCCTCGCCAGCCGCCAACTGCTGCAGTACGGCACCGTGTTGTCATTCGAAGTTCCCGACCGGGCCGCTGCTGCGAAGTTCATGGCCTCGGTGGCAATCGTGCGCTGCGCCACCTCACTCGGCGGCCCCGAAACCCTCGTCTGCCACCCTGCGACCTCGACCCATGCAAGCCTCACGCCCGACGAGCAAGCCGCAACCGGTGTCACCGAAGGTTTGATCCGGATGTCGGTCGGGCTGGAAGAGACCACCGACCTACTCAACGACGTCGAGCAGGCCCTCCGAGCGTCAGCGAGAGATGAGTCGGCCGTGGCGGTGCATGGTGCGTGAGATCGACTGCTCGCGGACCCATCGGTAGAGCTCGACGAAGCCGTCGCACACCGGAGCTGATTCGTCGATTGCCACGTTGGCCTGGTGACAGATACGCCGAGCGTCGTCGCCCAGATTGGTCAGCAACCTGATGCGATCGACGCCACCGATACGAGTGACGAATTCGTGATCTGACTCATCGACGGTCGACGATTCGTCGAGAACCACGCCGGTCGTCGCCGCCGCGAGTCGCAGCAAATCAATGACTGCGGGGTCGGTTCCGTCGTGGCGGACCATCACGCGGTCCACAGGGAAATAGCGCAGCACGTTCGACTCGCAAGTCAGGCCACTCGGGTCGTGCTCGACAGCGAATTGATTGGCCCAGGCGTTGGCGTACGACGCCGCTGCGTCCACGCTCGACGTACCGGTCGCGATGCGCGCGAACTGCTGGACATAGCCGGGCCCACCGGCCTTTGGACCGCCGCCAACCGACGACTGCTTCCAGCCACCGAAGGGTTGCCGTTGCACAATTGCGCCGGTGATCATCCGGTTGACGTAGGCGTTGCCGATTTCGACGCGATCGAGCCATGCGGCAATCTCGCTCGGGTCGAGCGAATGGATTCCGCCAGTCAGCCCGAAGTCGCTGGCGTTTTGGATCTCGATCGCGTGGTCGAGGTCGTCAGCGCGAATCACACCCAGTACCGGGCCGAAGCACTCGGTCCGATGGAACCACGATCCGGGTTGGACCCCCATGCGCACCGCAGGGGCCCAGAGGTGATGGTCGGCGTCGAGGCATGCGGGTTCGACCAGCCACGATTCGCCAGCGTCGAGGGTTGTCAGCGCTCGGTGCAGTGCCGGGTTCGGTGCACTGATGATTGGGCCGACCATTGACGAGAGGTCAAATGGCTCGGCGACCCGCAGGCTCTGCACTGCGTCTCGAAGGCGGATACCGAATGTCGGATCGTCGTAGACGGATGCCTCGACAATGGCGAGGCTTGCTGCCGAGCACTTCTGCCCGGCATGGCCGAATGAGGAGTTCACCAGGTCGGCGATTGCCTCATCGATGTCGGCCGCTGCGGTGATGACCAGCGCGTTCTTGCCGCTCGTCTCGGCGAGCACCCGAACCTCGGGGCGCCAGTCGAGGAACATGGCTGCGGTTTCGTGTGAGCCGGTCAGTGTGATCGTGTCGATGTTGGGATGGGTCACCAGGCTGCTCCCCACGGGGCCGTCGTCGCAGATGACGAGCTGTAAGCGGTCGGCCGGAACCCCAGCGGCCCAGAACTGCTCGGCGATCCGTGCGCCGACATGAACAGCTTCAGGGGCCGGCTTGAGAATCACCGCGTTGCCTGCTGCCAGGGCTGATGCGACACCACCCGTCGGGATCGCGTAGGGGAAGTTCCATGGGGCAACGACGGCCACGACGCCTCGGGGCGAGACATCGAAGCCATCGGCGACGAGCCGTTCGAGCCCGGCGACACCCACGACGCCGTAGTATTTGCAGAAGTCGATCGCTTCAGCGACCTCAGGGTCGCCTTGATGGATTGTTTTGCCGGTCTCGACGGCCATGATTGCCATGGTGTCGACCCATCCGTCGCGCATCACGTCGGCCGTTGCCCGCAGCCACGTGCGGCGCTGCTCGATCGTGGCGTGTTCTGCGGCTGCCGCGA
Source organism: uncultured Ilumatobacter sp. (assembly GCA_937891565.1). Taxonomy (GTDB): domain Bacteria; phylum Actinomycetota; class Acidimicrobiia; order Acidimicrobiales; family Ilumatobacteraceae; genus Ilumatobacter_A. The sequence continues at coordinate 4,181 of CALAHA010000374.1, forward strand.
CAGCACGCTGCACGACAACCATCATCTCGTCGGTGGTGCTGATCCGTGGCGGTGCGACGAGTGCGACTGATGACATCGCCGCTTCGATCTCGACACGTAACCCTGCATTGGTGAAGTCGCTCTCGGGCTCGTTGCTGAATTGGTCGGCGGGCCGTGGCGCGGCCCGACGACGATGCTCTGTCGATACGTCGTGGCGGCGGGTCACCGATGCGCGGAACATGTCGGACTGACGGTCGAACTCTGCGGAATCGACCGTGAGGGTGAACAGCGACCGCAAGAAGTTGTCGGCCTGCGTGTTTTCGTCGAGGCGGCGGCCGAGGTAGGCGAGGCTCGCGTCGAAGTCGGCTTCGGCAACGACCGGTGAGTACATCAGTAGCTCGCTCAGGCCAGCGTCGGCGGCAGCGGCCTGCACTGCGCGCGCCTGGGCGGGCGCCATGCCTTCGAGCATTTCGAACACCACGCGATCGTGCGCGCCTGCCTTGTCGATCTGGATCATCGCCCACGCAATGTCGAACAGGTTGTGGCTCGCCACTCCAATACGGATTGCTTCAGCCCAGTCGGGGCGAAGCAGCGAGTCGAGCAGCCGCTTGTAGCTGGCGTCGACATCGGCTTTATTGCCGTACGGGGCGGCGACCCAGCCGCGGAGTTCGGCTTCTGCTGACTCCATGGCGAGGTTTGCTCCCTTGACGAGGCGCACCTTGACTGTGCCACCGCCCTCGGAGCGACGCTGCGCTGCCCAGCCGCCGAGGCGCTCGGCTGCACCATGGCTGTCGGGCAGGTACGCCTGCAAGACAATGCCTGCATCGACGGTGGCGAACTCCGGCTCACTCAGGACCGCGATGAAGGCGTCAATCGTGAGATCGAGGTCGCGGAACTCCTCCATGTC
>CALAHA010000375.1 GCA_937891565.1 uncultured Ilumatobacter sp.
GAGCCGGACCACCCACGGGTCGAGGGGGTCTTCGGCGATGATCAAGCGAAGACGGGGGACCAACACCGGTTCGCCGTTGAGGCGTCGACGGTGGCGTTCGAGATCGTCGCGAAGGTGCTGGACGGCAACTTCGTACTCGCCTGAACTGCCGCGCATCACATGGTCGGGCTTTGACAGTGCACCGAACAGCGACCGCAATGCCTGTGCCTCAGGCTTGCGCTGCCGCCCAAGGTTGGCCTTCCAGCCGCTTTGGTGGAGGAACGATCGGGCGATGCCGTCAACGAGTTGGTTGTAGATCCGCGTGGAGTTCACGCCGGAACCGGCGACGCAAATATCGGGCATCGATGTGTCGAGCGCCGCGAGAATGCCTTCGATCTGTTCGTCGGTGACCGCGGCCCAGCGCCCGACGACGAACGGCCCCTCATTGACGATTGACGGCACGATCCGGTTGGACGACACGGTGTACCGCGCAAGTTCAGCAAGGCGCGCAAACCAGGCAAGTGAGTCTGACAGGAACTCCGACGCTGGCAGGTCGCTGAGCCAGATTGCGGTCCCGATCGAGTCGAGCTGGACCGACGATGCGTGCATCGTGTGGCGGCCCGGGACGTCGATCGTCACTCGGCCGATAGCACCGTACGAGATGGGGGAATCGTGCCAGCCGGTGCGTCGGCCATCGTCGTTGATCTTGCGGAATCCGGAGTACAGCCAGGCCATCGATGCGGTGTCAACACCGTTCCAACCCCACACATGCAGGGCACCCGAGCGCCACGTGCCCTGGGCAACGTGAGGCGGGCGGTAACGAGACATTAGATTCACGATACCGAGCTGTTGTCATAGGCGCCGTGTGCAGCCAATGTGCTCGTGGGCCTCACGTCACGTTGCGCGTCGATCATTGGCACCGGGTAGAGGCGCGCTGCAGAGCAGCGTCGTAGTCTGGCGTCGTGTCGATGACTGTGGATGCGCCGTACCTGCCGTTCATGGACGGGCCGTCGCCGTCGACGAATGAATTCCGCTGGCGGCTCGGCGTCCGACCACTCGATCTGGCCGACTGGATCCAATGGGGCCCTGACACCGCCGCCGCCCTGGCCGAAAAGTCGCGGTTGAACGCGGCGTTCCCCGAATCGGTGTTCGTGGCACTCGATGATGTCGAAGCCGAGTCGACCGAGGTCGCCGATGCGTTGGTCCGCCACCTCGCCCAGACGGCCCCCGACCAGCATCGAACGCTCGACCAATCGCTGCATCCGCTTGATGCAGCGGCGCGGCTGGTCCCAGAGGACCTCGTCTTGATGGTCGAGCGCGGCAAGGGTGCTGATCGGCACCTGGTCTTTGGCGCTGGATCGGTGTGTTTTCCGAATCGGTGGGATCTGCGGTCGAAGCTGGGCCGGACAATGGCCGAGGTACACGCCCCCGTTGCACTCCTCAATGATCACCTCGAGGTGCCCGTCGATCGATTTTTCAACCGGCTGCGCCCGGACCGCAGCTTCTGGCGGCTCGGCTGGGGGTTGCTCGACACCCCTGACTGGTACACCCCGCTCGACGGTACAGCGGCGCCTCGGCCCGAGACGTGCGGCCCCGATCAGCTCTTTCTCCGTGTGGAACGCGAGACCCTGCGCAGGTTTCCCGAGACAAACTGTGTGTTGTTCACGATCCGCACATCAATCACGCCGCTCCCTTCGGTGAGCAATGACCCTGCCGTGTGGGAGCGTCTTGCCGCATCGGTCGAGTGGATGCCGCCGGCGGTGCGTGAATACAAGGATGTTGCCGAGATCGCCGATGGCGTCATTGAATTCCTCCGCCAGAAGGCGCAGTCCAACGAGTCATCGAAGCCTTCGCAAACTTGATATACTTATACTCAACATTGTTGACTGATGAAGACGAAGCGTGAGAACGGAGCGGTCACGATATGGCATTTGACCCGAAGAAGTGGACCATCAAAACCCAGGAGGCGTTCGCTGGGGCGATCGATCAGGCCAAGGACCTGTCCA
>CALAHA010000376.1 GCA_937891565.1 uncultured Ilumatobacter sp.
GCACGCCCACTTCGAAACGATCCACCCGTTCCCCGATGGCAACGGTCGCGTCGGTCGAGCGCTGATCCACGCGTTACTGCGCCGCGACGGGCTGACCAAAGCTGCGACCCTGCCAATCTCGGCGGGCATCGTCTCGCAGAAGCACCGGTACATCGAGGCGCTCACCGAATACCGATCCGGCGACTTCGTCCCGATCGTCGAACTCGGCGCCGACGCCACGTTCGCTGCGCTGCGCAGCGCGAGCATGCTGTTCGACGATGTCGAACAGATCGTCCACAACTGGCGCACCGTTGCTGACGGCGTCCGTGTCGACTCGGTGATCCATCCAATCATCGACACGCTGCTCGCCCACCCGATCGTCGACGTGAAGTCGCTGAGTGGAGAACTCGAGGCCAGCCCCTCGTCAATCGGTGGGGCAATTCGCCAGCTCGTGGATCTCGGCGTCTTACAAGCACTCGACCCAACGGCCCAGCGCGGGCAACGCTGGGGTGCCCACGAAGTGATCCGCGTCCTCAACGCCTTCACCAGCCGCTCGATCAACCCATTTGGCCGCCACTGACAACACCGCCCACCAACCGACTTCTCCCAAAATGGAGATCATCACGCTGCACTCATGCGGTGAAATGATCTCAGTTTCAGTGGCTGGCGGACGATGACTCCTGAACCATGAACTATGGCTCAGGAGTCCATCAGCGCGCGTTCGCAGCTTGGCCGTATCCTGGAAGGATGACGTCGACGCTCGGTACCGTTCCGTCCACCCTGCCGCAGGCCAACGAATCGTGTTGGTGCGGAAGCGGCCGCAAGTACAAGCGCTGTCACAAGAAGTCTGAAGGTCGGATCCTGCCCGGCCTCGTGACGCCGATGCGTGAAGTCCCCGCCAACATCGCCCGCCCGCCCTATGCCGACACCGGCGAGTACGAAGCATGGGATGAAGGCCGGGTCAAGTCGCCCGAGATCATCGAACGGATGCGGGTCTCCGGCAAGCTCGCCGGTGAAGTCTTGAAGATGGCCGGCGACATGGTCAAGCCCGGTGTCACCACGGAAGAAATCGATATTGCGGTGCACCAGGCGTTCATCGACGGCGGCGCCTACCCGAGCACAATTAACTACCACGGCTACCCCAAGGCCTGCTGCACATCAGTCAACGAAGTGATCTGCCACGGCATCCCCGACTCGCGAGAACTGCAAGAGGGCGACATCTGCAATATCGATGTCACCGGCTGGCTCGGCGGCGTACATGGCGACACGAACGCCACCTTCTTCGTCGGTGATGTCGACCCCGAAAGCCGACAGCTCGTCAATGTCACCGAAGAGGCGATCTGGCGTGGCATCGAAGCCGTCAAAGTTGGCCGCCCGCTCAGCGACATCGGTCGCGCCATCGAAGACACCGTGAAGCCATACAAGTACGGCGTCGTCCGGGCATTCGTGGGGCACGGCATCGGCGAGCAGTTCCACACCGACATTCAGGTTTTGCACTACTACGACTCGCGGTCGAGCACGATCATGCGTGCCGGCATGACCTTCACGATCGAACCGATGATCACGCTCGGTACAATCAACTACAAAATCTGGGACGACGACTGGACAGCTGTCACCTCCGACGGCAAGCGCACCGCCCAGTTCGAGCACACGATCCTCGTCACCGACGAGGGCCCGCAAGTGCTCACCGGTGGGCCTGGCACTGCCAGCCCGACCGCTCCCTGGAACCGCTGATTAATCAGCCGCCTGCGGGCGGGCTGAGATCTTTGATGAAGGCAATCACGTCGGCGATGTCGTCGTCGCTCAACCGGTTCTGTGGCATCTGCAGCTGGTAGTCAGCAAGCAGGTCGGCGCCGGGTTCGGCGATCGCTCGTACGAGGTACGCGTCGTCGGCGATCACTGTCGAGCCATCTTGGAGTACTCGCTCCGATCCAGCAAGCCCGACCCACGTGGGGCCAACGCCGCCTTTGCCATCGGTTCCGTGGCAGCCAGCACAGCCGCTAGACAGCGCAATTCGCTTGCCGCTCTCACCGGCCGCACTCAAGGTTGGTCCGGCATCGCTCCCGCCGCCGCATGCTCCGGCAAACAGGGCCAGCCCGACGATCAGGACACCGCTGGCGCACCCTTGGCGGCCTCGTCCGGTTCGGCGCTGTGCGGTCAACTGCCTGCTTGTCATCGAGACGAGTTTCGCAGCCCGCTGGCTGATTACTGCCGCGGAGACTCTGTGACGTCGGGCGGTTGGCGTGCCTCGATCTTGAAGAGTGCGGCTTCCCACCAAGCGACCAGCTCCTCGTCGTTGCGCAGCGCCCACCCGCGCCCGTTGGTGGAGCG
>CALAHA010000377.1 GCA_937891565.1 uncultured Ilumatobacter sp.
GGTGGAGAACGCGTAGACCGACAGCCACTTCACACCAAGTTCGAGACACGCATCCACTGCAGCATCGACGGAATCCTCGGCCGCGGCATGGCCCTTGGACCGATCGAGTTGGCGCATCTGAGCCCAACGCCCGTTGCCATCCATGATGCACGACACGTGATGTGGAATCGGGCCGAGGCGAATACTCTCGTGTTCCTCGGATTCAACCATCCTCATTCGGGTGACGCTACACCGGTCACCTGGAACACGGTGCGCGCTGAGGGTGCGATGTCAGACGGAGAAGCGCTTTTCGAGGGCACCGATCTCGCGAAGTCCAATGAGGTCGGTGAATTCGTCGAACGGCATCAGCTCGTCGGCGAACGGTGCAGGCGTGCCCGAAGCCTTGAGTTTGGTTAGGAAGTTCTGCATCGCGGAAGTCGCTGCCAGCAGCATCCCGATCGGCATGATGATCATCGCAAAACCGAGCGCGGCGACCTCGTCGTAGCTCAACGGCGGCGTCTTGCCGCCTTCGACCCAGTTGAACAACAGCGGGACACCAGCGAACTCGGTTGCGACCCGCTCGATTTCCTCCACGTCTTGCAACGCCTCGACAAACAACATGTCGGCACCTGCCTCCGCGTACGCCGTGGCGCGCCGCAGTGCTTCGTCCATGCCGTGCGGGGCGCGAGCGTCGGTCCGCGCAATCACCATGAAGTCGTCGTCTTGGCGACTCGCAACTGCGGCGCGGATCTTGCCGACCATCACGCTGGCATCGACAACTTGCTTGTCCTCCATGTGCCCGCACTTCTTCGGCAGGATCTGATCTTCGATATGAATCGCAGCGACGCCGGCGCGCTCATAGTCCTGCACGCAACGCACCACGTTGATCTGATTCCCATAGCCCGTGTCGGCATCAGCAATTACCGCAAGATCGACGGCTGCGGTGATACGTCGAGCGTTGTCGACCATCTCGCTCATGCCGAGCAGCCCAACATCGGGGCGACCCAGCAGCGACGCAGTGGTCCCGAAGCCCGTCATGTACGCCGCATCGAAACCCGCCTGCTCGATGAGCCGGGCACCGAGTGCGTCGTAACAGCCCGGCGCAACGAGCGGCGCCCGTTGCTCGATGGCGGTTTTGAGGAGCTGGCGGAGGGCTGCGGGCCCCGCCGGTCGTTGCCGCAAGAGGTCTGACATATCCGGCAACTTAGCCCTCGGTCAGCGCGCCAGCCCGCGACGTCAGTAGCGACGCAGCCGGCGTTGGTGGCCGACGGTTGCAAGTACCGCACTGACGGCCAACATGACCAGCGTCAGGGTCATGCCGGCCGTGGTGACGGCGTGGGGTGTCGGGTCTGTCGGGTCAGCACCGAAGTTTCCGTCAGCAATACCAAGCGGATTCGTGCCCGTGCCGAGCAGCGAACTGACCCACATCCACAGCGCCACGCTCACACCACCAGCGGCGAGTCCGAGGCCATACGCCCGCACGATCAGCAGGCCGAACACGATGGCTGCACCAATCAGTGCGAGCTGCACGAGCCGGCCTGCGAAGTAGAGGGTTGGGAGGTCGGTCACGGTCGCTGGAGAGCTGTAATTGTTCGCGAATGTGGCCGTGTTTTCGGCGATGAGCGGACCGGCGACGAGGACGACGCCCGCAACCGCACCGAGCGCAGCGATCCACGGGTTGAGCGCAGGGCGGCCGCCCCGACCAAAGGAACGCAGCGAGGCAATGAACGCGAGCAAACCAATCGCCGCGACGGCAACGATCAACCAGAAGCCAAGGTCGCGGGTCACCTTGAGCGTGAAAGAACTCACGTGGCCCGTCTGACGGGTAATCGACTCGGCTGCCGCAATGCGTCGCTCGGCGAGGCCAACGACCAGCGCGGCCCAACCGGCCAATGCGAGCCCTGCACCACCGGCGAGCCCTGCACCCCAGCGCAAGCCGAAGCATGCCAAGAGGCCACCGAACACCATCACCGTGGCACCGAAGAAGCCGGCCACAGCAAGGTTGGTGCCGAGTGTGTCGAGCGTGCGCACACCAGTCGCGATGCCGTCGACCGGTATCGAAGTGCGAATGTCGATGATGTCGGCAATCGCTGTCATCAGCACAGCAATTGCACCGAAGAACGCCAGGATGAAGACGAGTTTGACCTTGAACGGATCGCGGCTTGGTGGGTACTCGTACCGGTTGTCCGGCTCATCGAACAGTTCCGGTCCGTCGGCTGTGATGTCACCCGGAACAGCCGCAGTTTCAGCGGTGTCGTGTTGGGCTGGAATCTGTGTCGTCGGCAGCACAGCAATGTCAGGTAGCTCGTCGTCAGGCAGTTTGATGTCCGGCAGCGTCGCCAGTTTGTCGAGAATCGCTCCAAGCTGGCTGTCGTTCGGTGCCGAAGAGACATCGGTCGGCTCAGCTGGCGGCGAGATGACGGGAAGCGCCTCGGTCAGGTCGGTGACGCCAGCAAGCGAGTGCCCACAATCGGCACAGAACTTCTGGTTCTCCACGACCACTCGGCCACACAATGGGCAATGCATACCGATGACTGTACGGCGTAGGGCCTGGTCACATGAGTCGTTCGTGCAACAGAGAGGGCCAGAGATAATGCCGGGTGCACTCGGCCGCGGTCACGTAGCGCGTTGCCGAGCGCGCCATGATGTGCACATGACTGGGCGGTTTGCTCCATCTCCAACGGGTGAGTTGCATCTCGGAAATCTGCGTACCGCGGTCGTGGCGTGGCTGTCGGCGCGCGCCGATGGACGCCCGTTTCTGGTGCGGATGGAAGACCTCGACCGAGTCCAGGCACGCCCCGAACACGAAGCCGCACAGCTTCGCGACATGGCTGCACTCGGCCTCGACTGGGATGGCGACGTCGTCAAACAGGGCGAGCGCTTCCATCTATACGACGCGGCGATCGACCGGCTCACTGCGGCTGGTGCTGTGTATGAGTGCTTTTGCAGCCGTCGCGAGATCCGTAACGACATCGAAGCCGCATCGAGTGCGCCGCACGGCCCACCAGGCTCGTACCCCGGGACCTGCCGCGATCTGTCGGCCAGTGATCGTGCCGCACGTCAAGCATCGGGTCGCCCACCCGCACTTCGCTTACGCACCGACCACGGCATCTACGACTTCGTTGATCGACTCGTCGGGCCGCAGTCTGGTGGCGTCGACGACTTCGTGCTGCGGCGCAACGATGGCGTGCCCGCATACAACCTCGCTGTTGTCGTCGACGATGGGCTTCAGGGCATCACCGATGTGGTGCGCGGCGACGACCTCTTGCCATCCACGCCGCGCCACGTCATGCTCCAACAGATGCTTGGCATTGAGACACCGAGCTACCTGCACATTCCACTGGTCTTTGGCGCCGACGGCGAACGCCTGGCAAAGAGCCACGGCGCAACAACGCTTGGCGAACTACGCGACGCAGGCGTCTCATCTGCTGCGGTCATGTCATGGATTGGTTCGTCGCTCGAGTTGGCTGCACCAGGCGAAGCTGTTGGGCTCGGCGATCTCGTCGACCGGTTCGATCCGGCTGCGCTGCCGAGAGACATCGTCGTCGCACCAGATTTCGTGTTCCGACCCATTTAAATTTGTGAAAACTGCCCGAATCGCATCGGGATGCACGGCATTGTTATTTCGTGTGCGACTAAAATTGACCGCAGTGCTCCCTGTAGATCGTCGGACAGCGCGCATCGGATGCGCAGTCGTCTTCGGCCTTGTCGCGCTCGTCGGCTGCTCCACCGCTCTCACGAGCGGCGATGGCCGCGAAGCCGTCATTGCGACCACCGAGACGCCAACCACCACAGCTGCCCCGACAACGACTGTTGCGCCGACCACCACCGTTGCGCCAACGACGACCGTGGCGCCGACAACCGAGGCCCCGACAACCACGACCACACTGCCGGTCAACATCATCAAAGTCCCCGTGCTCGACCCGCCAATCGGCGCCCTTGGCACCTCCGACGGCGCCGAAACGGCCCGCCTGCAGAACCGACTCACCGAACTCGGCTTCTGGGTCCAGAGCGCCGACGGCGACTACGGCCTGACCACTCGCCAAGCAGTCATGGCCTTCGAGAAGTACATGGGCTTCGACAACCCTGACGGCAAGCTCGACGAACAAACCGCCACAGCGATCTCGAACATAGACCTGCGGCCCGTCGCCCGAGCCGACTCCGGCACGCTCGTCGAAGTCGACAAGGCCAAGCAGTTGCTCTTCTTCGTTGTCGACGGTCGCACCGAATACATCCTCAACACCTCGACCGGTAACGGCGAGCCATACGAGGAGCCAGACCAGAACACGCCCGGTGAAATCCAGCGCGGCATCTCGCTCACGCCGAACGGCCTCCACAACGTCAATCGCGAGCGGCCTGAAGGCTGGTGGGAAGGCGATCTCGGCGAGATCTACCGCCCCAAGTACTTCGTCGGCGGCGTCGCCGTGCACGGCTCGAACTCCATCCCGAACTACCCGGCCTCCCACGGCTGTGTGCGAGTGAGCGTGCCGGCAATGGACTGGATCTGGGAAAGCGGCATCATGCCGCTCGAGACCCCCGTCTGGGTCCACGACGGCGCCTGATTCCTCGCTCTCGGGCCAGCTTCGCCGATCCCTGCGTCAGCTCTCACCGCTCGTTGCCGGAGGGCAACTCGGGTTCACGCTTCCTTGGCCTCGACGAACCATGATCCCGA
>CALAHA010000378.1 GCA_937891565.1 uncultured Ilumatobacter sp.
ATAACACCCTGGGGGTCCATCCGTGGAAGTTTCCGTCACCATCAACGGCACCGTGCAAACGCACGATGTTGAGCCGCGCACACTGCTCGTCCAGTACATCCGTGATCACGCGGGCCTCACGGGCACCAACATCGGCTGCGACACATCGTCGTGCGGTGCGTGCTCGATCCACCTCAACGGTGAAGCCGTCAAGAGCTGCACCGTGCTCGCTGTCCAGGCCGACGGCCAGCAAGTCCGCACCATCGAAGGCATGGCCGACGCCGATGGCACATTGCACCCAATGCAGCAGGCATTCATGGAGAACCATGGCCTGCAGTGCGGGTACTGCACACCCGGCATGGTGATGGCCGCAACCAGCTTGCTCGCCGAGAACGCCAACCCATCAGAACACGATGTTCGGATCGGTCTCGAGGGCAACCTGTGCCGTTGTACCGGCTACCACAACATCGTCAAGTCGGTCCTCGCTGCAGCGAGCGCATGACCGGCAGCGCATACCGCAACAGACCAGCCCGGGGGTAATTGAACTGGATGGGGGTCCAGCAATGACAGATCTACACGAGCTCACAACCGACGACATGGAGATCAGCAGCGAATCCATCGCCGCTGGTAACGGGGTGCTCGGTCAACGGATGCTCCGCAAGGAAGATCCTGCGCTACTCACCGGCGAAGCGATCTACACCAACGACATGAAGGTACCGGGGGCCTTGTACATGGCAGTGCTGCGCAGCCCGCACGCACATGCCCGCATCGTCTCGATCGACACCTCCGCTGCGGTGGCACTCGACGGGGTGCACAGCGTGTACACCGGTGCCGATCTGGCCGATTCGTGGGCGGCCCCAATGCCGTGCGCTTGGCCAGTCACCGACGACATGAAGAATCCGGCGCACTATCCGCTGGCTGTCAGCAAGGTCAACTACGTCGGCGACGGCGTGTGTGCCGTCCTTGCTGTCAACGACTCGATCGCGCACGACGCGCTCGACCTCATCGACGTTGAGTACGACGTCCTCCCCGCCGTGATCGACCTCGAAAAATCGCTCAGCGACGACGTCGTCATCCACGAAGAACTCGGGACGAACAAGTCATACACCTGGCCCCTCGTCATCGAAAACAACGAGGGCGACTGCCAGAAGGCAATGGACGAATCGGCCTACGTGGTGAAAGAGCGCTACATCCAGCAGCGCCTCATCCCGATGGCGATGGAACCCCGTGCGGTCGTCGCACTACCGCAGCCTTTCGGCGGCGACATGACGCTGTACTCCTCCACGCAGGTTCCCCACATCTTGAAAGTGATGACCGCGCTCACGCTTGGCATCCCTGAGCACCAACTCCGTGTCGTGTGCCCGGCAGTCGGCGGCGGCTTCGGTTCGAAGCTGAACGTGTACGCCGAGGAACTGCTGTGTGTGCAACTCGCCCAAACGCTCAAGGTTCCGGTGCGTTGGAACGAAGAGCGCTCCGAGAACGCTCAAGCCACTATTCACGGCCGGGCCCAGATCCAAGACATCGAACTGGCTGCCGACGAGAACGGCAAGATCACCGGCCTCCGTGTCCGCCTCATCGGCGACATGGGCGCCTATCTCCAACTCGTCACGCCCGGCGTACCGCTGCTCGGCGCGTTCCTGTACGGCGGGGTCTATGAGATCCCCAAGGCGTTTGACTTCTCGTGCACATCAGTCTTCACCACGATGACCCCGACCGATGCCTACCGAGGCGCTGGCCGGCCCGAAGCCACCTACGCAATCGAACATGCAATGGATGCGCTCGCCCGCAAGATGGACATCGATCCACTCGTGCTGCGTCGGCGCAACTTCATCCCGAAGGAAGCGTTCCCATATGAGGCCTACACCGGGTTGGTGTACGACTCGGGCGACCACGACAAGGCTGCGACCGTCGCTGAGAACATCCTCGACTACGACGCCATGCGCGCCAAGCAAGCAGCCCAAAACGTCGCAGGTTCGACCAAACGACTCGGCATTGGCGTGTCGACCTACTTCGAGATGTGCGGCCTTGCGCCGTCGCGCGTTCTTGCCTCGCTGAACTATTCAGCCGGCGGCTGGGAATCGGCAACCGTTCGAGTGCTGCCGACCTCCAAAATCCAGGTC
>CALAHA010000379.1 GCA_937891565.1 uncultured Ilumatobacter sp.
GCAGGAAGAAGCCCGGCTGCTCAACCACAGCTACATCGGCACCGAGCACATCCTGCTTGGCCTTATCCATGAGGGTGAAGGCGTTGCAGCCAAGGCCCTCGAGTCGCTGGGTATCAGCCTCGAAGCCGTACGCAGCCAGGTTGAAGAGATCATTGGCCAAGGCGGCTCGTCTCCGTCTGGCCACATCCCCTTCACACCGCGTGCGAAAAAGGTTCTCGAACTGTCGCTGCGCGAAGCACTGCAGCTCGGCCACAACTACATCGGCACCGAGCACATCTTGCTCGGCCTCATCCGCGAGGGCGAAGGCGTTGCCGCACAGGTGCTCGTCAAGCTCGGCGCCGACCTCTCCCGTGTTCGCCAGCAGGTCATCCAGCTGCTCTCCGGTTACCAGGGGCCTGCCGGTTCCACCGGTGGCAGCGGCTCTGGCTCCAGCCGCTCCGAAGGCAGCCAGCCGGCGGCAGGCGTTGGCGCAGGCAACAAGGAAGGCGGCGACGAAAAGGGCGGCAACTCCCAGATCCTCGATCAGTTCGGCCGCAACCTCACCGAAGCTGCCCGTAACGGTGAACTTGATCCGGTAATCGGCCGCTCGAAAGAACTCGAACGCGTGATGCAAATTCTGTCGCGTCGCACCAAGAATAACCCGGTACTCATCGGTGAGCCCGGCGTCGGCAAGACCGCCATTGTCGAAGGCCTCGCCCAGAAGATTGTCAACAACGACGTCCCCGACACGCTTGCCGGCAAGCAGCTCTACACGCTCGACCTCGGCTCACTTGTCGCCGGCTCGCGTTACCGCGGCGACTTCGAAGAACGGTTGAAGAAGGTCCTCAAAGAGATCAAGTCGCGCGGCGACATCTTGCTCTTCATCGACGAGATCCACACCCTCGTGGGTGCCGGTGCTGCCGAAGGCGCGATCGACGCTGCGTCGATTCTCAAGCCGATGCTCGCTCGTGGTGAACTCCAAACCATTGGTGCGACAACGACCGACGAATACCGCAAGCACGTCGAGAAAGACGCTGCGCTTGAGCGTCGGTTCCAGCCGGTCAAGGTCGACGAACCATCGCTGGCACACACGATCGAGATCCTTAAGGGCATCCGCGACCAGTACGAGTCGCACCACCGTGTCACCATCACTGACCAGGCCCTCGTGGCTGCAGCCAACCTCGCTGACCGGTACATCAGTGACCGCTTCCTTCCTGACAAGGCAATCGACCTCATCGACGAGGCCGGTTCGCGCCTGCGCATCAAGCGCATGGCCACACCGCCCGATCTTCGCGAGCTTGAGCAGAAGCTGACCGACGTACAGGACGCCAAGAAGACCGCAGTCGAAGATCAGCAGTTCGAAGAGGCTGGCCGTTTGCGCGACGAAGAGAAGAAGCTGCTCGAAGAGAAGGCCGAAAAGGAGACCGAGGTCAAGGCCTCCGGTGTCGACCTGTTCGACGAAGTCGACGAAGAAGCCGTAGCCGAAGTGCTCGCACTCTGGACCGGCATCCCCGTCTACAGGTTGACCGAAGAAGAGACCGAGCGCCTCTTGAAGATGGAAGACGAACTGCACAAGCGGATCATCGGCCAGGAGAACGCTGTGGCCGCCGTGTCGCAGTCGATCCGCCGCACTCGTGCTGGCCTGAAGGACCCCAAGCGTCCGTCGGGTTCGTTCATTTTCCTCGGCCCAACGGGCGTCGGAAAAACCGAGCTCGCCAAGACACTCACCGAGTTCCTGTTCGGTGATGACGATGCGCTGATCACACTCGACATGTCGGAGTACATGGAGAAGCACACGGTCAGCCGTCTCGTCGGTTCGCCTCCCGGCTACGTCGGGTACGAAGACGGTGGCCAGCTCACCGAAGCGGTGCGTCGCAAGCCGTTCTCCGTTGTCCTGTTCGACGAGATCGAAAAGGCCCACCCCGACGTGTTCAACACGCTCCTCCAGATTTTGGAAGAGGGTCGCCTCACCGACAGCCAGGGTCGCAGCGTCGACTTCCGCAACACCGTGCTGATCATGACCTCGAACCTCGGCACCCAGGATCTTCGCAAGGCCAACCTCGGCTTCACGACCGACGACTCCGCCATGAGCTACGAGCGCATGAAGGAAAAAGTCAACGACAGCCTGAAGAACCACTTCCGGCCCGAGTTCCTCAA
>CALAHA010000380.1 GCA_937891565.1 uncultured Ilumatobacter sp.
CGACGATGCCGGCATGCCGGTCATCGAGGTCACCCACGGCGACGGACTCGGTGGGTCCTCGTACAACTACGGCAAGTCGCTCGTCGACGAACGCATCTTGATGAAGGCGGCTGTCGAGGCTGCGACCAACGCAAAGATCGCGGCGCTCATGTTGCCGGGCCTGGGCACCAAGGACGACATCAAGGCCATTCACGACATCGGCGTGTCGATCGTGCGGATCGCCACACACTGCACCGAAGCCGACATCTCCGAACAACACTTCACACTCGCCCGCGAGATCGGTTTGGAGACGGGTGGGTTCTTGATGATGGCGCACACGATCTCGCCAGAGGCGCTCGCTGCTCAGGCGCGCATCATGGCCGACGCCGGCTGCCAGTGCGTCTACGTCGTCGACTCGGCTGGCGCCATGATTTTGGACGATGCGAGCGAACGTGTCGCAGCCGTCGTTGCCGAACTCGGAGACGACGCGCAGGTCGGTTTCCACGGTCACGAGAACCTGTCGCTCTCGCTTGCTAACACCATCGCCGCGATTCAAGCCGGCGCCGTGCAGGTCGACGGATCGACTCGACGCTTCGGCGCCGGTTCGGGTAACACGAGCTGTGAAGCAATCGCAGCTGTCACCGAACGGATCGGCATCAACACCGGCCTCGACGTGCTCAAGATGATCGACGCGGCCGAAGACGTGGTCCGCCCCGTGATGGACGAGGAGTGCGTGCTCGACCGCCTCTCGCTGATCATGGGCTACGCAGGCGTCTACTCCAGCTTCCTCAAGCACGCCTTCCGAGCCTCGGAACGCTACGGAGTCAGTGGCGCCGACATCTTGATGGAGTGCGGCAATCGCAAGCTGGTCGGCGGCCAAGAGGACCAGATCATTCAGATTGCAGCACAGATGGCTGTCGAGCAGCAGGGCAGCGTGGCCTGATGATCGCCAACTGGATCGATGGCAAGGCTTGCGAGTCCGACTCGGGCGAAACCTTCGAGACCATCGATCCGTGGGCGCAGGTGGCCCACGACACCGTTGCCCTGTCTGGCCGCACAGACGTCGAGCGAGCAGTCGACGCCGCCCGTCGAGCGTTCGACGACGGGCCGTGGCCGCGGATGGGGTTCGCCGAGCGGGGTGCGATCCTTCATCGGCTCGCCGACCTGATCGAAGCGAACGCTGACGAACTCGCTGCAGCCGACTCCCACGACATGGGCAAACCAATCAGCGCCATGCTGACCAAAGATGTCCCTCGCGCCGCTCAGAACTTCCGCTTCTTTGCCGACCACGCCCGCATGGCAGCGTCGGAGGTCTAACCGACCGATACCGGTCACCATGCCTACGCTCGTTTCGAGCCGGCAGGCGTCGTGGCGGCGATTGCGCCGTGGAACTTCCCGCTGATGCTCGAATCATGGAAGATCGCCCCAGCACTCGCGTGGGGAAACACCGTCGTCCTCAAGCCTGCCGAAGACACCCCGTGTTCAGCGACGATCATGGCCCGACTGGCGACCGAGGCCGGCATGCCAAACGGCGTCCTCAATGTGGTCCACGGGTTCGGACCTGGCAGCGCTGGCGAGTTCCTGACATCGTCGGATCGCATCGACCGGCTCACCTTCACCGGCGAGTCGACGACCGGGCGGATCATCGCTGCGGCTGGCGCCGACAAGCTTGTCCCGGTCAGCCTCGAACTCGGTGGCAAGGGCGCCAACATCGTGTTCGCCGACGCCGACCTCGACGAAGCCGTCAAATGGTCGAACACCGCGATTTTCACGAACGCTGGTCAGGTCTGCCTCGCAGGGAGCCGGCTCTATGTTCAACGAGAGATCTACGACGACTTCGTGGAACGATTTGTCGCCTCAGCCGAAGCGCTGACCGTCGGGGCGCCATCCGACGCCACGACGAACATCGGGCCCCTGGCGAGCAAGACACATTTCACCAAGGTCGCCGGATTCTTCAAGGACCTTCCGGACGAAGCAACCGTGCACTGCGGTGGGGTGTCAGACGACGGATCATGGGTCGTGAAGCCGACCGTCATCACCGGGGCTCCGCCGGACGCACGGATCTGTCGCGAGGAAGTGTTCGGACCGGTCGTGACCATCCAGCCGTTCGACACCGAGGAAGAAGCGATCGCTCTCGCGAACGGCTCGAAGTATGGGCTCAACGCGATGCTTTTCACTGAGAACGGTCGCCGAGCCCATCGAGTTGCGGGTCTGTTGCGCGCCGGGACCGTCTGGGTCAACTGCTTCTTCGTTCGCGATCTTCGAGCCCCGTTCGGCGGCGTCGGCTGGTCGGGCGTGGGTCGTGAGGGCGGCAACTTCAGCCGCGAGTTCTTCACCGAACCCAAAGCTGTCGTCATGCACCCCTGAGGGCGACGTCGACGGATTCCCACGAGTCCTCGGGGTTGGCTGTGTCGAACAGCAGCGCAGTCATCCCGGCTGCCTGTGCGCCGCGGACGTTGTCGATCTCGTCATCGACCACGAGCGTGCGATCAGCGGCACATCCGGTGACCAGTGCCGCTCGTTGAAACGCCCGACGGTCCGGCTTGAAAATGCCGTTGTCGGCGCAGGCCAATACGTGGTCGACCTGAGACAGCACCGCCGAGTTCGTGATCCACGACTGATCGATCTCGTTGCTCAGCACGACCACCGTGATACCGGCAGCATGTGCGCGAGCGATCGCCGCGAGGCTCCCTGGACGGTCACCCGAGGTGTCGGAGCCGATGTGATCCAAGAACTCGGCATGGCTCAGCGTGCAGACGCCTCCATAGTCGAGGATCAGGAGATCGAAGGTGCGAACTGGCGAATTCTCCGTGCCCGTGAGGTGTCGCAGCGAGCGCTCGATCGAGTCGACGTCGTCGTTCGGCCCGCGCCCACGCATCTCGTCGGGATCTGCGTTGCTTCCCGATTTGTTCACCATGCGGATCGCGACGTCGACGAGGTGGCGCTCTCGGTCCGACCAGACATGGAACGATCTTGCCATCAGAGCGACGCGCTGGTCTGGCTGGAGCGGTCACTCGTGTCTGCTTCGGTGCGGTCGAGCGTGCCGCGGTCGGTCGGTGCGACGTTGCCGTTGCAGAGGTGGTCGAACGCAGGACATCGAATTGCGTCGGGCGTCCGGTCCGCTCACCGAACCGGACGACGGATCGGCTCTTGCCGGATGTGGCTGCGAGCGAAATGATGAGTCGGCACCAGCCTGACCCGAAACGAGCCGACCGTGACCGATATTCCGACTGTTCGCAGTCTCTCGACGCCGGAGGGTCTGGCCGATCCCTATGCCATCCACGAGCGGTTCCGGCAGGCTGAACGCGCTGGGCTCGACATCGGTCCGGTCGTCGTGTCGTACGACCAGGTCACGGCCGCCCTCGGCGACAGATCGTTGAGTTCGGAGCGAGTCGACGGCATCCTCGGCAGGCTGGACGACGACCAGCGCACGGCATGCCCCTTCGTTGAGCGCACACTGACAGACATCATCGCCTTTCGAGACCCACCCGACCACACCCGGCTGCGCCGACTGCTCGCTGCGACCTTCACGCCGAAGATGGTGGCCCACCAGCGCACGACGATCGAACGCTTGGCGGCCAGCATGGTGGAGTCGATCGCGGATGACGGCGAGGCAGACCTGTTCGACCGCGTCACGTTCCCCCTGCCGGCGATGATGGTCGGCGCCATGCTCGGTGTCCCAGAAGCGGACCTCGAGCGGTTTCAGGCGTGGGCGCTCGACATCGTGTTCATCGTCGGGAGCGGCAACCCGACCCCGGAACTCGCGCAGCGTGCCAACGACCACTTCCAGGAAATGCGGGAGTACTTCGGCCACCTGCTCGCCGTACGTCGTGAGCATCCGACCGACGATCTGCTGTCCGCGATGATTGCCGCGTCCGATGACGACGACCGGTTGAGCGAAGACGAGATCTACGCCAATGCAACATTCCTGATGACCGCCGGGCATGAGACGGCAACCAACATGCTCACCAACGGCATCCTGGCGCTACTCGACCACCCCGATCAGCTCGCGCTGCTCGGCGAACGCCCCGACCTCCTTCCTGCGGCATGCGACGAGATCCTCCGGTACGAGTCGCCCGTGCAGATGACGCCGCGTTATGCCCTGAGCGATGGTG
This sequence comes from uncultured Ilumatobacter sp., assembly GCA_937891565.1. GTDB lineage: Bacteria > Actinomycetota > Acidimicrobiia > Acidimicrobiales > Ilumatobacteraceae > Ilumatobacter_A. Next base: position 4,095 of record CALAHA010000380.1, read on the forward strand.
AGGTGCTCGGTCGACAACTCCACGCTGGCGACGCAGTGATGCTGTTCCTCGGTGCCGCAAACCGCGACCCTGCCAGATTCGAACGACCCAACGACTTCGACATCGCCCGGCCGAACTTCAAACACGTTGCGTTCGGCCACGGCGCGCACTATTGCCTCGGAGCGTCCCTCGCGCGCCACGAACTCGCAGCGGTGCTGTCGGCCGTGTTCGGTCGTCTTCCGGGTCTCGAATTGGCCATCGAGCGGAGCGAGATCGATTGGCAGCCGACCCGAGACTTCCGAGGCCCGCGTGCACTTCCGGTCCGGTGGACTCCGGCGGGTCGCTCGTGACCGATCTGCGGCGCCAGCCCCGCCAGTCCCGCCGGCGCGTTAATGTCCGCGCACGCATCCGCTGACGAACGCCGGACAGCGGAGCAAAGGGGTCGACAACGTGCCATCGATTGATCAATGGATTCACCACTGGAGTGAACATCGCGGCGATCACCTCGCAGTGCAGGTCGCAGACAACCAGGTGACCTACCGGCAGCTGTCCGATGCGATCCACGCAACGGCGGGTTGGATGCTCGACCGGGGCGTCGAACACGGCGACCGCGTCGCGTTCATCGGGGCCAACCGGGTCGAGCAGATCACCGCCCTCTTCGCCTGCGCCCGTGTCGGTGCGATGTTGCTCCCGCTCAACAACCGGCTGACCGCCGCCGAACATGTGTATCAACTCAGCGACGCAGATCCGGCGGTCGTGCTCGCCACCGATGGCTTCGCCGCGCACATCGCCGACGCCGACCCGAACCGGCAGATCGTGGACCTCGACGTCGACCCCTTCCCGACGGCCGGAGCGGTCGTGGAGGCGACCGGACGCGACAGCGATGGGGTACTGATGGTCTACACCTCGGGCACGACAGGCCATCCGAAAGGTGCAGTACACACCCAGTCGTCGCTGCTCTTCGCCATTCTCAACGCCGTTACCCACCAAGATCTGGGAACCGACGACATCATCTTGACGTCGCTGCCGCTGTTCCACGTCGGCGGGTTGAACATCCAGACGTTGCCGGCGCTCTACGCGGGCGCAACCGTGCACCTGCAATCGGCGTTCGACCCGGCCGAGGCGCTCGCAATCATTCGAACTCACCGCCCGACACAGACGCTCCAGGTCCCTGCGACGATGGCAGCCCTCCTC
>CALAHA010000381.1 GCA_937891565.1 uncultured Ilumatobacter sp.
ACTCGAGATGACGCGCGATGGCGGCGCGGGTGCGGGCTGCGGTGCGGGCTGCGGCGCGGGCTGCGGTGCGGGCTGCGGCGCAGGAGCAGCGACGGGCATGCGGCCTTCAGCTGCGGCAACCACTGCATCGGCAGCGCTCATCGGAGCAGGTGCCGGGGTAGGTTCTGGCGCAGGCGCAGGTTGCGGTGCAGGCTTGGGAGCTGTTGCTGGCGCAGCAACAGGAGCAGGTGCATTAACCGGAGGCATTGGCTCCGCAGCGACCGGCGGGGCTGGTGCAGGCTCCTCGGCAACCGGAACTGCATCGACCGGCGCGTCAGCGACCGGGGTTTCAGCAGGGGCTTCAGCAGGGGTTTCAGCAGGGGCTTCGACCGCAGGCTCGACAACGTCGGCTGCATCATCAGCTGCTTCATTGACTGTGGACCCGGTCTCGACTGCGGCCGTCTTTTTGGCCGGCGCCTTCTTGGCCGCGGCCTTCTTCTTCGCCGCCGTCTTCTTCGCCGCCGTCTTCTTGACGGGCTTCACCTCTTCGGGCTGCTCGTCACGCGTCAACTCATCGCGCTCAGCGCGACGAATCACCATGTCGGCGTATGCCTCAGCGAGCGACGACGAAGGTCCCTTCGCGGCAACACCGAGTACTCCACAGAGGCCAAGGACCTCTGCATTTGTCATCCCGAGATCTTTGGCAAGCTCGTGGATTCTTATCTTCTTTGCTGCCACGCTTCGATTCAACCTTTCACAGTCGTCATTCCCTCGCAGATGTGTCAATGAATGCACATCGCGCGGTGTTCGTTTCACCCGTCAAACCGTCGGATTTCCGACGGCTGGTGTCATAGACGGCTGAATTGTTCTTTGATGTTTGTGATGTCGTCACTACTGACGTCGCTGCGCCAGGCACGAGCAAAGGCTCGTTTGGTGATTGCGGTGTCGAGACACTCCCCCGCAACACCACCGTTTCGTTGATCTCGACAGACCCATGCCCCTCGCCCGCTGCTTGAACCATCGACGGTGATACCGCTGGGTGACCGAGTGATCCGAACAAGTTCGGATTGTGGTCGCTTGGTGCGGCAGCCGATGCAGCTGCGGGCGGGGCCAGGAATCTCAGTCGTCTTCCTCACTTGTCGCTTCGCCATCTGCTACCTCGGTTGCTTCAGCGGGAGCTGCTGCATCGTCGGCCGCAGCTTCTGCGACTTCAGAAGATACTTCGTCTGTGTCAGCCGGGACCTCTGCAGATTCAGCTGAAGCATCGATGTCAGACCCGGACGTGTCGTCGCCTCCACCGGGCGGCGTGTAGCCAGCACCTTCGGCCGCGTCAACGCTACGGAACCACAGCTCAGCCTTCGTCGCGTCGTAGTAACTCGAGCCGGGAACGTGGTATACCTCTGACTGCTCGTTGCCCTTGATCTCGAAGCCCGGGGGCACCTGATCGGGGTCCGACATCGGCATCACCGAGCCAGCCCAGGGGCCAGCCTTGAGCTCTTCGAGCACTTCGGGGATCTCGGCGTCAGCAGCAGCGGCGGCTTCGGCTTCGGCTTGGGCCTCTTCGGCCTTCTTGTTCCACTCGGATTCGGAGATGACGGAACCGTCGGCTGCATGCCACTCGTTCTCGCCGGTCTCGGCGTTCGGGCGCCACTCGCCGACGGCGTACTCGACGTCGGAATCACGGCCGTGACCGGCCGGGATTCCTTCGGCGAGTTGCGTCTCGGAGCGGATGTCAACTCGCACTCCGGTGAGGCGGGCGGACAGACGGGCGTTCTGGCCTTCACGACCGATTGCAAGACTGAGCTGGTGATCGGGCACGATCACGTCAGCAGCGGTGCCGTCCTCGGAGATGATGACCTGAGTGACCTTGGCAGGCGAGAGTGCCTTGGCAACAAAGTCAGCGAGGTCTTCGCTGAATGGCACAATGTCGATTTTCTCGCCACGCATCTCGTTGACGACCATGCGAACACGACCACCGCGTGCACCGACGCAAGCGCCGACGGGATCGACGTTGTGGTCGTTCGACCAGACGGCGATCTTTGTGCGGTGTCCGGGTTCACGGGCGCATGCTTTGATCTCGACAATGCCGTCAGCGATCTCAGGAACTTCGAGTTCGAAGAGTCGCTTGATGAGGCCGGGGTGGGTACGAGAGACGACGATCTGCGGGCCTTTCGGCGTCCGGCGAACTTCAACGATGTATGCCTTCTGGCGGTCGCCCTGGGCGGGACGCTCGAACGGCACCTGCTCGGCCTGCGGCAGCAGCGCTTCGGCGCGACCCAGATCGAGAAGGGTATAGCGGGCATCGGTGCGCTGGATAATGCCGGTGACGATGTCACCCTCGCGGTTCGCGTACTCCTCGAACTTGCGGTCCGATTCGACTTCGCGGATGCGCTGGCTCATCACTTGACGGAAGGTCATGGCGGCGATGCGGCCCATCTCTTCCTTGCGCGGCGTGTCGTCACGCTCGTTTACCCAGTTGCCGTCTTCGTCAACGTCATAGGCAATGAAAGAGAACTCGAGTGTCTCGGGGTTCACTTCAACGACAACTTCGTCGGCGGCATCGTCGCGGCGCTTGTAGGCCGAGGCGAGGGCGTCAACGAGGACGTGCAAGAGCGCCTCTTCGGAGATGCCCTTCTCCTGGGCCAACATGCCAATTGCTTCACTCATGTCCATATTGGTCATGACGTCTGCGTCTCCTTCTG
>CALAHA010000382.1 GCA_937891565.1 uncultured Ilumatobacter sp.
TGACAAGACCGGCACACTCACCGAAGGTGCCATGTCAGTCACCGACATCGTCGCGGTCGATGGCACAAGCGAAGCCGACCTCATCGCCCGCGCAGGCGCCGTTGAAGCTGACAGCGAGCACCCGATCGGTCAAGCCATCGCCGTCGCGGCAAGGGAATCGCATGGCTCGCTCGACCCGGTCACCGAGTTCGAGACCATCATCGGGCACGGCATCCGCGCCGACGTCGACGGCACGACCGTGTGGGTTGGGCGACGCGAGCTCGCCGCTCAGGCATCGCTCGAACTTCCGGGCTGGCTCGACGACGAAGCGGTCAAGCTCGAGAACCAGGGCCGGACCACAGTGTTCGCCGGCTGGGACGGCGAGGTCCGCGGTGTCATTGCTGTGGCCGACACCCTGAAGGCGTCAGCAGCCGACACCGTCAAGAAGCTCCACGGACTTGGCTTGACAGTCGCGATGATCACGGGCGACAACGCCCGCACCGCTCAGTCGATCGCTGATGCCGTCGGCATCGATCGAGTTATTGCCGAGGTGCTCCCGCAGGATAAGCAGCGCGAAGTGCAGCGGCTCCAAGAAGCTGGTGAGATCGTTGCGATGGTTGGCGACGGCGTCAACGACGCACCTGCACTTGTCCAAGCCGACCTCGGCATTGCGATTGGCACCGGGACCGATGTGGCCATCGAGTCCAGCGACCTCACCCTGATGCGCGGTGACGTCGCCGGCGTCGTGACGGCGATCGAACTTTCCCGTCGGACCTACCGCACTATCGTGCAGAACTTGTTCTGGGCTTTCGCTTACAACACCATCGCCATTCCGCTCGCAGTGTCTGGCCTCCTCAGCCCGCTCATTGCCGGTGCAGCGATGGCGTTCTCGTCGATCAGCGTCGTCATCAACAGCATCCGACTTCGCCGATTCGCACCTTCGGACCAACACCAATCCAGGAGATCGACATGACCAATTCAGCAACCACCACCTACTCCGTGCCCGAGATTTCCTGCGGTCACTGCAAATCCACGATCGAAACTGCCGTGCAAGGGCTTGGTGGGGTCGCTCGCGTCGAGGTCGACATCGATACCAAGACCGTCACCGTCGATGGCGGAGACCGCGCCACAATCGTGACCGCCATCGAAGACGCCGGCTACGACGTCGCCCCGTGAACCGAGTCTTGACCGCATGCGCTGACCGCATGCGGTGACCGCCGGCCCAGCCTCTGGCGATGTGTTGAGGCTCTTCAGCCTGCCGTAACGGTTGTTGATGGAAGCGCCGGCGCTGTTGAAGTGAGCAAGTAGGGGGGTGCGACCCCCTCCCTGGTGGTACTACCGGGTAGGTCTACGGGGTTACGAGAGATACGAAAGAAGTCCCCGAGGACTGCAGAAACATCTACCACGGCATCTACCACGGCGTTTGCCACGAAGCTTTTCTGTGAGCCCGTGTGACAGCGTCAGCTAGAATGGTGTTACCAAAACGCAGGGGCCGCCGTCCGAAAGGGCAGCGGCTTCTGTGCTGTCTGTGCGTCAGCGAGCGATGCCCTTGATCGACTCGGTCAGCGGTCCGCCATTGGCACTGCCGGCAACACAAATAATCTCGCGATCGTCGTCGTTTTCCCAGGTGTCGAGCGTTGGCACTAACCACGAATAGAACAGTTCGGAATCAAACGGGCTGATTCCGACGTATTCCTGAAAACCGGCGACGCAACTTGCCTGGGCCTCTGCTTCGAGTTGTTCGAAGCCGGGGTACACCTCTGCGGTGCTGTCGACGACGGAGTAAATCTCGTGGGTGTGTTCGACGGTGCAACTGTCGACTTTCGGAAGTTCCGTGACCGACGCCGATGTATTCACATCGAACGCCAAACACGTGCCAACGCCATCGTCGCCAACATCGAGTACCGGTTGAGGCTTGACAAGTTCGTCATCGCTCCCCGAGCATGCAGACGCAAGGCCAACCACGAGCAGCGCGGCAGCAGTTCGTGCACATTGCGTCCATCCCAGATTTTTGATGAAACAGATCCTATCTGCGGCCTGAGCGCGCTTCGGTGACCTGTGCTCAGCAGCGGCCGTGCGGGGCTACGGGGTTACGAAAGATACGAAAGAAGTCCCCGAGAACTGCACAAACATCTACCACGGCATCTACCACGGCATCTGCAGCGAAGTTGCTGATGATGTGCGAGGACGCATGCGGCGCGGATCGTTCCGACGAACGCTGCGGCCAGTGAGGCGATGCCGACGAGGCCGCCGAAAGGCCGATACTCAGGGAGAAGATGTCGGGACCAGTCGATGACTGGGTTGTGGAATCCGACGTGAGCGAGGCCACTGAGCCCGATCAGCCACAGTGTTGGGACCGCAGAAATTGCCACTGCAGCGAGGAGAAAAGCGCTGCAGCGCGCTGCTGCGGCCGGGCTGAGTCGGTCGAGGCGGCGGCTGCCAGCAAGCGCAACGCCAAGTGTGACGACGAGCGGGAGTGCAACGAAGTCGATCACGGTGCGTCGTTCAAAATGGCAAAGAGCTGGGCGGCGTCGGCGGGGTCGAGTGCTTGAGCGAACCCGGCAAGTGCGGACTGGCGGTCTGATGCTGCATCAAGGATCGTGCGTAAACGTTGCGCGGTGAGGTCTGCTTCGCTGCTCGCGGCCTCGTACCGATAGGCGCGGCCGGACCGCTTCCGGGTTGCCAAACCTTTGTCGCAAAGCCGACCGAGAATGGTCGCAATGCTGGTGTAAGCCAGGTCGGTACTCATGTCTTCGATGACGTCACTGGGCGACGCTGGCTGGTCGATGTTCCACAGTGCTCGAAGAACATCTGTTTCGAGGGCGCCGTCGGCTCGTCGTGTCATGGTGCTGATGATGTTTCTGATGTGGCGGGCTGGTCGAGACTGCTGGTGAACGGTGTCGTTTCTGACTCCGCTTCCTTGATGACAATCTTATTGATGTTGCGGTGACGTAACTGGAACCCAAGGAACGCCGCGGCGGTGAGTGCGACGATGACGAGCGCGATGCGGGTGGCGCCGAAGGACTGGGTGAGCAACACGAATCGCGTTTGCAGATTGATTCCTGCCTCGACGATCGAGTCGGTCGACCGGTTGCCGTCGTAGACCGAGAGTTCGTAGCGCCCGTACCAGACTGCGTATCCGCCCGACAGCATCAGGAGCACGCCCGCGAGGCGCGGCGCGTGCTTCGATGCGTTTCGCAAAGTTCCGACGAATGAGTCGTGGGCCAGTGCGGCGGACACGCTGAGCGCCAAGATGATCGTGCCCATCCCTGCGGCGTAGACAATGTAGGTGGTGATGCCGTCGAAGAAGGATTGTTGCATCGCAAAGGTGGACACCGACAAGAACGGACCGAGCGTGCAGGACAACGACACCAGGGCGTAGGCGAATCCAAAGGTCGCCATGCCGACTGCGTCGCGGCGTTGGGCCGTGGCCCGGTTGTTGAACGGGAGGGGAGGTTTCCAGCCAGCGATGGAGGCAACTCCCATCGCCAACATCACCGCACCAACGGCAATCGTGACCCATGGCATCTGTTGGCGGAGAGCGCTCGACGCCGAGCTGAAGACGACACCGACGATGATGAACATCGCTGCGAATCCAACCGACACTGCCGCTGATACCCCGACGGCGCGTGCGATGCGCCAGTCGGTACGGACCCGGGTGTCGTCACCGGCAACGAACGCGCCGATATAGGCGGGGAGCAGAGCAAATCCGCACGGATTAATGCTGGCGATCATGCCAGCGGTGAATGCGAGCGCAAGCGGGGCGTTGAACACGATTCACCTCCTCGGTGTGCAGTCCGACGTTTGAATATCTACAACATGTCGTAGTTTAGGAGGTGTGAAGCGACTCCTCCACGCGGTCAGCCCCGTCCAACCGATCGCTGCAGTAGTGACTGTGGCGCTTATCGTGTTTGCAGCCGCATGCGGCGGTGCCCCGGAGGCCCAGGAGCCCGCATCGCCTGCGGGGTTGGCGGTTGGTGCGGATCTGTACCAGTCCAATTGTGCGTCGTGTCATGGTGCCGACCTGCAGGGCACCGACAAGGGCCCGTCGCACTTGTCGATCGTCTACGAACCCAACCATCACGGCGACGATGCGTTCCGCTCGGCAATTCTTCATGGTGCACGGCAGCACCACTGGAACTTTGGTGACATGGCCGCGGTCACCGGCCTCGATAACGATGAGATCGACGACGTCATCGCGTACGTCCGTTCCGAACAGGAGCGGCAGGGTTTCGACCAGTGATCGTCTTTCGACCTGAAGTTGTTCACCCTGCTCTGTCTGAACGCCCCGACCTGCTTATCGTCGCACGTGAGCCAGCCGACCAAGTTTCCGGGTGATCAACGGGCCTCGCGACATTTCCGTGTGCGGGCAGCGCGCCGAGTGTCCGTTTCAACGATGATCTAGAAGCGAACGATCTTGACGGGAACGATCTTGAAGCGAAGACCATGCCTGAGGAGGCGCATCACATGACCAACACATTTCGCCCTGCAGCCACAGCTTCCACCGGTCAACTCGAGTTCGATGCAGATCGAATCGTCGGGTCGATCCGGGATGGTTTCGATCGCGGGCTGACGCGGCCACTTGAGTGGCGCCGTAACCAGCTGAATGCAATGGAGGCCATGCTGCGTGAGAATGCGGATCAACTTCTCGCAGCACTCGCCGCCGATCTCCACAAGCCCGCAACCGAGGCCTGGACGACGGAGATCGGTTTCACGCTTTCCGACATCGGCCACCAGAAATCGCACCTTGCGAAATGGTCCGAACCACGCAAGGTCAAGGTCCCATTGGCCTATCAGCCTGCGACCGCGCGCATCGTGCCAGAGCCAAAGGGCGTGGTGCTGGTGATTGCTCCATGGAACTACCCACTGCAGCTTTTGCTGTCGCCGATGGCCGCAGCGATCGCCGCCGGAAATGCGATCGTCGCGAAGCCATCCGAGGTGGCTCCGGCGACATCCGATGCCCTGGTCGAATTGTGCGCGAAGTATCTCGACACGACAACAATTGCAGTTGTCGGTGGCGGGGTTGATGAGTCGAGCGCACTGCTCGATCAACGATTCGATCACATCTTCTTCACTGGCGGCACACGTGTCGGAAAGATCGTGATGCATGCTGCTGCCGAGCACCTGACGCCCGTGACGCTTGAGCTGGGTGGCAAGAGTCCGGCGATCGTTGCCGCTGATGCCGATGTCGAAGTCACCGCTCGACGCATTGCCTGGGGCAAGTTCGTGAACTCCGGCCAAACATGCATCGCTCCTGACTATGTCCTCGTCGCCCGACCCCTGCGCGACCGTCTCGTCAAAGCTATTGAGCAGTCGGTGACCGAGTTCTATGGTGCCGACCCCCACGCCAGCGCCGACTACGGCCGCATCATCAGCGACGACCATTTCGAACGGGTTTCTGCACTGATCGGGGGCGAAGGCAGCGGAACCATCGCATTCGGTGGCACCACCGACCCGTCGGACCGCTACATCGCCCCCACGGTGTTGATTGATCCTGACCTCGACTCCGATGTGATGACTGACGAGATCTTCGGTCCGGTGCTCCCGGTGATCTGCGTTGATGACATCGATGAGGCCATCGACTTCGTCAATGGCCGTGAGAAGCCTTTAGCGCTCTACGTCTTCACCGACGACGACACCACGGCACAACGCACCATTGCACGCACCTCATCCGGTGGCGTCAGTGTCAATGGAACGCTCCTCCACATCGGGCCTCCCGATCTTCCGTTCGGAGGCGTCGGACCAAGCGGCATGGGTGCGTACCACGGCGAGGCAGGCTTCGAGACGTTCAGCCATCTCAAGTCGGTACTCGACAAGCGCACGAAGCCGGATCTGAAGGTCTTGTACCCGCCGTACACGAGCATGAAGGAGCGGTTGATCAAGCTCCTGCAGTGATGTCAGATCGTGAGGAGCACTGCCCCGAACGACAAGGCGGCGATGCCAATCCATGACACGGCACCGAGCACCAATGGGCGCGGCCCGAGTTCACGAATTTTGCCGATTTCGACCCCCGCCCCAAGACCGACCATGGCCGCAGTGAGCATGAGCCCCTCGGCGGTCTTGGCCACATCCAGTGCGGAGTTGGGGAGAACTTCGAGCGTTCGGATCAGCACGCAGGCCATGAATCCGGCGATGAACAGCGGAATCGGTGACTGACGCTTCGTTGTCAGGCCCGAGTTGGCTGCAGAGCGAGAGCGTGCAACATTGACGCCCGCAACGATCGGGGCGAGCAGCAAGACCCGCGTGAGCTTCACGGCGATTGCGGTCGTCAAGACAGCAGCCCCGCCAGTCGACGCAGCCGCGACGACCTGGGCCGTGTCGTGGACGCTCGCCCCGATCCAGGTGCCGAGTTCGACGTCGGCTAAGCCGAACCGCCCGCCGGCGTAGGGGATGACGAAGATCGCCATGGTGCCGAAGAGCGTCACGAGACCCATCGCTGTCGCGATTTCATCGTCAGAAGCGCCGCTCGCGCCTTCGACTGCGGCAATGGCGGAGAGCCCACAGATTCCGAATCCGGTGCCGACGAGCAGGCAGAACCCACGGTTGAGTCCCATCCGGTGACCGATTGCCTGGGTGCCGAAGAACGTTGCAAACACCGTGAACACGACGACCGACAACGTCAACGGGCCAAGGTCGCTGATCTGGCTCACGGAGAGGCGCAACCCGAGCAGCACCACGCCGACGCGCATGAGCCGTTTCGCAGCAAACTCGAGCCCTGGCCGGGCGATCTGCGGTACTAACCCGAAATTTCCAAGCAGCGCGCCGATGACGACTGCGACGACCAACCGCGAAACCGATGGGAGTGCAGCGTTGACGGCGGTTGCTCCTGCGAC
>CALAHA010000383.1 GCA_937891565.1 uncultured Ilumatobacter sp.
CCAGCGCAACCCTTCAACTGCTGTGGCGCAGGCGGGTTCGTTGCGTGCCGTCGGTGTCGAAGTTGGCTGGGTCGAGCCAGCGTTCGAACTCGGTCTTTCTGGCCTGCCACTCGACGTCGGTGATCGAGAACCACGTGGTGTCGCGGGTGCGGCCCTTGTAGATGATTGCCTGGCGGAAGGTTCCTTCGTAGGTGAACCCGAGTCGGCGCGCAGCCGCCTGTGATGCGGCATTATGCGCGTCGCATTTCCACTCGTATCGTCGGTAGCCGAGTTCGTCGAATGCTCGGCGCATCATCAAGAACATTGCTTCGGTGGCGAGCGGTGTGCGCTGCAGGGCCGGCGAGAAATTGATGTAACCGACCTCAATGCTGCCGACATGCGGTTCGATTCGCTGAAAGCTTGCGAAACCGACAGCTCGACCACTGGATGCGTCGACAATCGTGTGGAACAGCGGATCGTCTCCGAAGCAGGTCGCGGCCATCCAGGTGCCGAAGGCGTCGATGTCGGTGAAGGGGCCGTGCGGGAGATAGGTCCAGTTGCGGCCGTCGGTGTCGAGCGCGAAGGCACCGAAGAGGTCAGCGCAGTGCAGGTCGAGGTCAATTGGCTCGAGGTTGACGAGCCGACCATGCATCCGTGAGCGAGGCGGCACGGTGCTGGGCTGCCAGTTGGGAAGGGCTTGGCCGATCGGCTGGCCAAGTTCGTTGGTGTAGTCCGGCATGATCAGCGAGCCTTCCGGCGCTTTCGATGATCGGCGGTATGGGTGCGGCTTGCACACCGCGGATCAGAGCAAAACCGTCGAGACCCGTTACGAGACGAATCGTAAAAGAGGTGTTCGCAGTCATCGGCGGCGCATCGGCCGAAGCGTTTTACTCCGTGTTCGCAGAGGTCTTGGGCGATAGCCATCAGCACATCGGCCATGACTTGGTCGTCGAATGTGGCTGACGGTGGCGTCCAGTGGACATGGAGGTCGGATCCGTCGTGGTCGCTGAGCGAGGGGGCCACGGTGAGTTCGGTGAGCTCGGCGTTGACCCAGGTTCCAGCTGGACCAACACCGCTGGTTGGCAGTGTTGCTAGGCGGGGGAGGAGGTCGAGCATGCGCTGCGTCAACCGACGGACTGCGGCAATCGGAGCGGTTGCGGCACGTGAAAATCCTTGTTCGTGAAGGAGCCGCCGTGCCGCTTCGTGTTCGAGGATTTCACCGGTGTCATCGATGGCGTCGTTGATCGCATTGGCAAATTCGATGGCTGCATCGAGCGTCAGCTGGATCTCGGTGTTGTTGCCCGAAGTCACATACACACCGTTAATCTAGCCCATCTCGTCCATGTAAGGAGTCAGTAGAGTTTGACTACTTACACACCGTCAGACCCGATCGTGATCGACGGCGACCCCTCGAAAGGAGTGTTCCGTGAACCTCATACTCAATCTCATAGTGATTGCTGCCAGTGTCTTGGGATCTGGCATGGCCTTTCCTCAGGCTCGGCGGCTGATGAAGACGCGCAGCGTCGACGGGGTGTCTCCCGTGTGGATCGGCGTCAGCATGGCGATCAACGGCTGGTGGACGGCATACGCGATCACCACGCCGCTGTGGGCGCTGCTGCCCGTCTCCAGTGTGTCGTTCCTCCTCTACGCATCGATCGCGGTCTTGTATGTGAAGACGGTCGGCGTTCGCAGCCTTGGCGGCATAGCGATTGGAGCATTCGGGCTCGGCATGGTGCCGCTTCCTTTCCTACTTGCAGCCGGCTGGGAAGTGGCCGGTCTGGCAATCGGCCTCTGCTACGGCATCCAACTCGCGCCAGCCGTCGTGGCTGCGCATCGCACTCGGGCACTCGATGGCGTTTCGGCGGGAACATGGAACATGTCGTTCGTCGAGGCGTTGCTCTGGCTCGTCTATGGCCTTTCCGTGGCTGATGCAGCGCTCATCGCTGGCGGCGCCGCAGGCATCGTTATGGCGGGCGCGATCCTGCTCCGTCTGGCTCTCACGGGCTATCGCCCCTTTGCAATCGCGCGGCCCCGCCGACTCGGAGTGGCGTAACGCATACGCGCTACGGAGGCGCTGCGCGGTGTGTTCGGTCCCCTCACTCATTAGAGTGGGCTGTTGAACACGGGTCAAAGTGGCCCGGAAGTTAATAAGGAGCCACAATGGCAACTACCGGTACGGTCAAGTTTTTCAACGACGAGAAGGGCTTCGGCTTCATCTCACGTGACGATGGCGATGATGTCTTCGTTCACTACTCCAACATCGCCGGCACTGGCCGTCGTTCGCTGGCTGACGGCGACACCGTCGAGTTCGACATCGCCCCGGGCCGCAAGGGCCCCGAGGCTGTCGACGTCAAAGTAATCTGAGGAGGCGGTCTGATTGGCCTCTAGCCCACAGTCATATCAAAAGCGTCAGCGCGAACTCCGTAAGAAGGAAAAGAAGGCCGAGAAACAGGCTATTCGCCACGGAAAAAGCGCTGAGAAAGATGAAAATGATGACGACGATGTGCCCGACGAGGACGCGCTACTCGAAGAGTTTCGCCTCCTGAACGAGTCCTTCGCCGCGGGTGACGTCACTCAGGACGACTTTGATTACCGCAAGGCTGATCTCTTTCACAAGATGGGCTTAGGCGAAGCGCCTGAGCCTCGTGAAGAGGAAGCCAAAAAAGAAGCGGCCGAGTCGACCGACTGACGGTCACCAGTCCGAATCTCACAATAACCCCCCGGCTCAGGCCAGGGGGTTATTGTCGTATTCGGACTGGCGACCGTCAGTCGGACTCGCGCCATGACTGTGTCGTGCCGACTCAGAGCTGCAGGTCGAGCGCAAAGTGCGTGAGGAGTTCAGGGCCGTCGGCCGTGACGAGCACCTGGTTCTCAAGCTTGACGCCCTCCGCCCACTCGCTCGAGCCCGCTGCTGAACGTGGTCCGACATATGACTCAACGGTGAGGACCATCCCCACGTCGAGTTGCCCGTCGAAGCCCCACTCATCCCAGATCTCGGGGAAGTAAATCTCCGGGTATTCGTCGCATTGGCCGACGCCATGAAAGAGACAGGAGTAGTGGCGGTAGTGCTCTGGGTCGGGGAATGACGACTCGAATGTGAGGTCGCGAAACGATCGACCCGGGGTGAGGAGGGCCATGTTCTGTTGGAGCTATTCGCAGGCAAGGTCGTACGTGTGCTGCTGCTCATTGGTCGGCCCACCGCATTGGCCGCGGCCCTCTCCGGCAATCCAGGTCCGCGAGATGTCGACCATCATCCCGTAGGCGCCGACCAGGTCGGTGTCGTAGGCCACGATGTCACCAGGCTCGATCACTCGGCTCGACGCCTCCTGCATCCAGGGGTTCGTCCGCGGGCCCGAAGCGATAATCTGGGTTTCTATCCACTCGCCGCCGCGTCTGATGTTGCCGGAGTGGAGGAGTGCCCAGAGTTCCCGTTCAGTCATACCCGGCGTGAGCGCGGCGTGCATTTCGGTCATTGTGGTTTCGCAGGCATTGATTGCGCAGCGCATCGCGAGGATCTCGTCGGCACCCTTGATTGAGCGTGCGAGCTCCATTACCTCCTGCCCAAAACCAACCTCGACACCTGCGTCTTCGAGGAGCCGGTAGCCGACGTGATGGCACTGATCGACAGCGATGCGCGGGTTTTCGCCGCAGTGTTCGGTGATCACGGCGATCATCTCGTTCGTCCAACGTGTGGCCTGTTCGGCGTGGCGGGGTCCGGCGAGGAAGTACGTCGAGCCGATCGCAGGACGCACCTCGTCGATCTCGGCTGAGTGTGCTGCAAGGTAGTTGCACCCGTAGTAGTCCCACAGGATGACGTGACCGTCGGCGCCGACGAAGGCGTATCGAGCGCCGTTGTGCATCACCCAAAGCTGCATGTTGGTCGTATCGGTGACGTACCGAATATTCATGGGATCCATCACGATGATGCCGTCGTAGCCGTGGGTTGCGAGCTGTGCGGTGACCCGGTCGACCCGGTAGCGCCGCATGGCGGGAAGGTCAGGGAGTATCAGGCCGGCGGATGCCCACTCCGCGATTGCCGGATCGCCGGGGCCGATCGTGAGGTGGTGGCCACCCCCGCCGGCGAAGCGAACTTCGGCTGCAGCATTTGCCAACGACGCTGCGATCTTGCCCGACATTCCGCAAAGTTACGTATGGGGTCAGGCCCCTTTCGCAACTCTGTCCATGACAGCGGTTCGATTCCACATGACACGATCGGTGTTGACCGAACGTCGGTGACCGTGGAGAATCAGCGCCGTGACACAGTGGACCGACGAGTCGGCATGGGTGGGGACGCGCCGCCCAATGCGCACTGCGACAGGCCTCGATCCGGCCGCCTACGCGAGCGATGAGTTCTATTTTGTAGAGCAGCAGCGTGTCTTCGGCCAAGCCTGGGTCTGCGTTGGAATCGCTGACGAGGCCATTGCTGGGCGGATGCTCGTCCGCCAGGTCGGCTCCAAGTCGGTCCTCCTGACTCGCAATGAAACAGGCGACCTCCGTGGCTTCGTCAACTCGTGTCGGCACCGCGGCACCGAACTGGCCGAAGCCGACTGCGATATCGCCGGCACTATCCGCTGCCCGTATCACAGGTGGGGGTACTCGCTGGACGGCGCTCTGAAGGCAACACCGTTCTTCAACGAAGTGCCGCGCGACGACTTCGACAAGTCTGACTTCGGCTTACTCCCCGTCCGCGTCGACACGTGGGGCGTGTTGCTCTTTGCCTGTCTCGCCAACGACACGCCACCGCTTCTTGACTGGCTTGGTGACCTTCCCGATCGGATGGCTGGCTACCACCTCGACACGTGGTCGACTGTGCACCAGGAGTCGCTCGACATTCAAGCGAACTGGAAGCTGATCACTGAAAACTTCCAGGAGTATTACCACCTGACGTGGGTCCATCCCGAGCTTGCGAAGGTGTCGCGGGTCGCCGATCACTACCGCTACCAGGGCAGGGGCATGTACTGCGGGCAGACCACCACGCCGGTCTCAGGCGACGAGCGCGACGACTGGCTGGCGCTGCCCGAAGCGCCAGGCCTCGATGCTTCTGACTCGGTGAGCGGACGTTTCGTTGCGATCTTTCCGAACGTCATTCTGTCTGTTCTGCCTAACCATGTGTGGATGATGCGCCTCGATCCGCTCGCCCCCGGCATGACCCGCGAAACCTGCACGATGCTCCTTCCTACCGGTGTGCAAGATGGTGATGGTGTGCAAGGTGGTGATGGCGATGCCATTGCACCGACGCGCCGGTTTTGGGTCGACGTGAACAACGAAGACATCGACATCGTTCAACGTGGTCAGCGCGGCCTCGCGCGTGGTGGCGTTCCCGCGGGCCCGTTGGCGCCACGCTTCGAAGAGCCGCTGCACCGATTCCACAACATGCTTGCTGATTGCATGACCAACGACGGCCTTGGTGCGCTGCGGGTTCCGACCGGCGACCAGCCCGGTGACACCTGGGGTGCCGGCGACAATCCTGCCCCCGCCGCCATCGACAGAGTTGCGAAAGGGGCCTGACCCCATACGCAACTGTGTGGGATTTAGGTGAGGGTGTCGTGGATCTCGTCGACGAGGGTACGGACGGCGGAGGTCCTGCTGCGGCTGTTGACGCGGACAACGAACGATGCGGTTGGCATGGGGCTGTTCAGCTCTGGAAATTCCCAAATCGGGCATTCTTCAGTCACGCCGCGTCCGTTGATCAGCGCCACGCCGAACCCTGACGCAACAGCGCTGCGGACGCCCGCCGAGCTCTCTGACTCAAACGCTATGTGGTGGTCGATGTTGGCGGCCCGGAGCGCGCCCAGCATCAACGTGCGGTAGTTCGAGTTCGGTCCGAAGGTGACGAGCGGGAGCGACTCGCTGAGATCAGGCACGTAGGTGGGCGAGGCAATCCATTCGATCGACTCGGTCCACAGCACCTTGTCGCGCGGCGCTGGTTCGATGACTTGGATGAGCGCAAGGTCGAGATCGCCGCCGCGCACAAGCTGCGCGATGGGGCCACTGAGCCCCATCCGGACGTGCAGCCTGACCATCGGGTGACGACGCTGAAATCGAGCGAGCAGGGTTGCGACCTCGTCGGCTTCTAACTCGTCGTTGATGCCAAGGTGCACGGTGCCTTTGAGCTGCGACTGCTGCAAGCTGTCGACGGCATCATCGTGTGCGCCGACAATCTGTTCGGCATGGACGAGGAGCTCGGTGCCGAGTTCGGTCAGCGTCAGTTCGCGTCCGTCGCGCACGAGAAGCGGCGAGCCGAGACGCTCTTCGAGCCGCTTCATTTTCCAGCTCACTGCCGATTGCGTGAGGTTGAGCTGCGAAGCGGCCTGGGTCACGCTGCCGCAATCGACGACGGCGCGAAACGTGCGCAGTGATTCGACGTCCAGTCTCAAACTCCCCATGAATCTTTCCCCGACCCTCTCAGCCATTTCATCCGCGATCTCATCTCGGACTTCGTACTCGGAATAAGCACATCATGACAGAACCTTCTGGAGCGGCTGAACAAGTCGCATGGCTGTCATGACGGTGCGCCGTCGATCGACGTCTGTCGATCTGCAACACTCGGTGATCATGAGCGACCCCACAGGTGCAGGATCAGGCGAGCCGGAGTACGACGCAATCGTTATTGGTGCTGGAGTAATTGGCGGAGCGGTCGCCTACGAGCTTGCCCGTCGCGGCCATCGCACTTTGAATATCGACAAGGGCCCAGGCGCGGGCTACGGCAGCACGAGCGCATCGAGCGCCGTCGTCCGATTCAGCTATTCGACCGAGACGGGTGTCGCCGCGGCCTGGGACGGTATGCACTACTGGCGGAACTGGGCCGAGTACCTCGGTGCTCCCGACGAGAGCGGTTATGCCAAGCTTGTGCAGTGCGGCATGGTGCTACTCATCCAGGGCGAAGAGGGCCACCACAACCGAGTGATGCCGCTGTGGGATCGCCTTGGGGTCCCCTACGAGTATTGGGACCACGCCGAACTCGAACAGCGTCTCCCCACCTTCGACCTTGACCTCTACGGCCCACCGTCTCGATCGACCGACGACGACTTCTGGAAGGAAGCGCATGGCACGATGGTCGGCGCGCTGTTCTCACCTGACGCTGGCTATGTCGATGACCCTCAACTCGCAGCCCACAACCTGCAGCGTGCTACCGAAGCACAGGGCGGCGAGTTCCGGTTCCGCACCGAGGTCGTCGGATTCTTGACGCTCGCCGGTGCTTCGGGCGACCGCGTGACGGGAGTTGAGCTGGCTGACGGCTCGACCGTCACCGCCAAGGTCGTGGTCAACGTCGGCGGGCCGCACAGCTCGGCGATCAACAAGTTGGCTGGCGTGTACGACGCGATGAATATCAAGACGGCGTCGATCCGCCATGAGACATACCACGTGCCAGGCCCGCCCGATATGGACTTTACCGCTGACGGGTTCGCCGTGGCAGACGACGACAGCGGCATCTATTTCCGGCCGCAGCCCGGTAACAACATCCTCGTCGGTACGACCGATCCGCCGTGCGATCCGAAGGTTCCCGTCGGCCCCGACGAAGAACTCGGAGAAATCACGAGTGATGGTTGGGAGACCAACACGATGCGGATTAACAAGCGGATGCCGACGCTCGGCGTGCCCTTGCCGCATGAGAAGAAGGGCGTCGTTGACCGTTACGACAAGAGCGACGACTGGATCCCGATCTACGACCGCACCGACCTCGACGGCTTCTACGTCGCCATTGGCACCAGCGGTAACCAGTTCAAGAACGCAGGCGTTGCGGGGCACATGATGGCGGAGCTTATCGAGGCGGTTGAAGGCGGCCACGACCACGATGCCGAACCGCTGCAGGTCACTGCTCGCTACACAGGCGTGAACCTCGACATGGCCACGTTTAGCCGCAACCGGCAAATTAACCCTGCGTCTTCCATGAGCGTCCACGGCTGATCGTGTTCATGTGGATTGCTGGTGTGGCGGGTGAGGTGAGCTCGGAGCGGCGCTGGGCTTCCGGAATGAACTCGGGGTCGCGTAGATTGGTCCACTCATGGCTGATTCCACCGACCCGACGGCGCTGAATGACCCGACCCTGTACGACCTAGTGGTCGTCGGAGGCTCAGCCAGCGGATTGTCGGCTGCTGTCCTCGCCCGCCGTTCAGGGCTGCAGCGTGTCCGCATTCTTGAGGGCAACTCTGCCGTGGCGCTCCCCGACGTGATTGGTGCGAACGAGCTTGACGTCGGTTACGGCGAGTTGGCCACAGCAATCAATGTCGTCGGGGAACATCTCGTCGTCGACACCAATCGACTCAGCTACCGCACCCGCACCGTGCTGATTGCCGACCGCCACAGTGACCCGACCTGGTCGCCCACAGTGAAGCTGCCGGACAGCGACCGGATCCACATCGGCCACACCGATGTCGGCACCGACAACGATGTCCTGGTCGTCGGCCCGTCCGATCACGCTGTCGAACTCACCGCAAAGTTCGCCGATACCGGAAACCGCGTCGTCCTCGCTGCGCAGGGCATGGACCCAACAAAGCTCTCGCCGACCGGCGAGTACGTGTTGCGTCAGCTCGAACGCACCCGTCGCGCCACGTTGCTCTACCGTTCGACGCCGAAGCACGTGTCGATGATTGGCGAGTTCCCGCTCGTCGAGTTCGGTGATCGCCGTACACCCGACCTGCAGTTCGATCACGTTGTGTTCGCACCGCCGCGGGTCACCGTCAGCCACGAAAGCATCGGGCTGAGCGACGCTGCGGTTGCCACGGGCAACGTGTGGTTTGTCGGCGAGCCAGGGCATGATGCAGATGGGAACGCTGAGCCCGCCACCACGGCACTCGGTTCTGAGATTGGGTTTGCCCTCCTGTCGAGTTGCTTCCCGGACGCCGACATTTCGGCGCCTCGCTCGTCGCTCGAACGTCGCAGCAAGCACATTGGCGCCATCGAGGAACTGCGCGAAGAACATTACAACGCAACAATCACGTACTTCGAGCCAACCCACTCCGACCTCTGGGTACTCCGCGTCAAGCCCGACAATGGCGATACGTCGTACCTGCCCGGGCAGTACGCATCACTCGGGCTCGGCTACTGGGAAAAGCGCATTGACCAGGCCGACGACCTTGAAGCCGAAAAGCGATGGGACAAGCTGATCCGTCGCTCGTATTCGATCTCGTCGCGCATCTTTGACGACTTCGGCTACCTCACCGACGAGAACGGTCTCGACGAGCTCGAGTTCTATATCGTCCTCGTGCCACCGACAGAGGACAACACGCCGGCACTCACCCCTCGTCTGGCGCTCAAAAAGACTGGCGACCGCATCTATCTCGGCCCGAAAGTCGCCGGCCGCTACACACTCAATGACGTACAGAATCCGAAGGCCGAGATCGTGTTCTTCTCGACCGGCACCGGCGAGGCCCCGCACAACGGCATGATCATCGACCTGCTGCGCAAGGGCCACACCGGCCCGATCATCTCGGCGGTCACGGTTCGTCAGAACGCCGACCTCGGTTACGCCGACAAGCACCGCGAACTCGAAAAGCGCTACCCGAATTATCACTACGTGCCGATGCCGACGCGCGAAGAAGGTGTCCCCAAGCGCTACTTGCAGGATCTGCTGCGCGACAACGACTTCTCCGAGAAGCTCGGCGTCACGCTGTCGCCAGAGACCAGCCACGTCTTCCTCTGTGGCAACCCCGCAATGATCGGATCGCCTGAAGAGGTCGACGGCAAGCAGATCTTCCCTGACACCGTCGGGGTTGTCGAGCTACTCGTCAACGAGGGCTTCACCCTTGATCGCCGTAACGCACCCGGCAACATCCACTTCGAGGAGTACTGGTAGAGCTGGTTGCCGGCGGCCTGCCCGGCCCTGGCACCTGATCAGATCGTCAGGTCGCTCTGCGTGTCCTCGGCGGCGAAGGCGTCCGCGAGTTCGGCAGCATCGAAGATCTGCGACAGAGAGATCGCGACGGTCTCGAGATTGCGGCTCGCGCACGCTTCGAGCAGGCTGTCGATCATCGACTCATCGACGGGGACGAACCCGCCGAACGAGCGATGCGTTTGGCCAACGGGCAGTGGGCGGCCGCAGATCAGAGTGCCGACTTCGAGCGGCTGCTCGGGGATCGTGCCAACAATGGTGATCCGGTCGCGGCTGCGAAGTTCCATCAGTTCGAGTTCGGCGTGCGTTGACTTTTTGACACGGAACACACTGCGCGGCGCGGCGATCCACTGCTCGGTCAGCTCGATTTCGTCGGCCGGCAAAATGGCGCGCTTGACCATCAGGAAGCGGTTGGCAACATTGCCTTCGTGGAGCGCAATGTCGATCGGGATGTAGGACTGTTCGAGTATCTCGGCCATGTTGGACGTGATCATGCTGCTCGTCATTTCGGCGACGATCCCGTCGGGCAGGAAGGGGTTGGTGAGGTGCATGAAGCGCATCATCTTGAGGTACAGCCAGGCCGCACGATCGTTGAGTGAGTGCAGTTCGTTGCCGAGATGGCAGTGCTTGTACTTCTTTGCGGAGCCACACGGGCAGGTGTCGTTTCGGCCAGCGACTGCCTTGGGGCGCAGCGCTGCGAACGGGGCGATCTCCTCGGCGAGTTCGACACCGAGACCCTGCTCACTGGTCAACGGGTCATAGGCCGCATCGAGGTCGATGGCGACGTTCACGCCTGCTGCTTCGAGGAGGTCGCGGGTTTCGATTGGGTTGCTGGCATCGGCCTGCAACCCAGCGAGGTCGATGAGCACAGCGGCATGACCAGAGTCACGGACGGTGTCGAGCAGACGGATCGATTCGTCGCTGTCGAGGCGGAGCACGGCTTGGCGAGATTGCAGCCAGGTGATGCCGGGCCGGCTGGAGCCGTCGCGGTCGTTGAGTTGGCTATCGCTGGTGCCGGGTCCGGCGATCTCGTCGACAAATGGTTGGAGCT
>CALAHA010000384.1 GCA_937891565.1 uncultured Ilumatobacter sp.
ACCGCAGCCCGCACCGCAGCCCGCACCGCAGCCCGCACCCGCGCCGCCATCGCGCGTCATCTCGAGTGCGCGGCCAGATGCGAGTGGTCGTCCGCCTGAGCAGACCGCTACGGCGTCTGCTGCCACTGATGCACCCGCATCGACAGCGCCCAAGCCGTTGTCTCTCAGCGGTAAGCCCGTACCACCGCCTCCAGGTCGTCCGCTGTCGCCGAGCGGCAAGGTCATTCCGCCGCCTCCTGGCTCGTCTCGCCCTCAACCGGGTTCTAACACGCGCCCCGGTGGTCGTCCAGGCGGTTACGCCGCGCGACCTGCTGGAGCTCCCGGAACTCCCCGCCCCGGTGGCGGCCCCGGTGGTCCTGGTGGTGGTCCTGGTGGTGGTCCTGGTGGTGGTCCGGGTCGTGGACCCGGCAACCGGCCCAGCGGCCAACGCAGGCCCCCTCGTCGCACCGGTCGCCGCCGGCGTCGTCGCGATCAAGACGATTTGCAACCGCAAGCAATGCAGTACACGTCGTCAGACGTACCTGTACCCGACGGCATCGTTGTCGTTGAGCGTGGCGTCTCGGCGCAGGAGTTCGGTCCCAAGCTGAACCGTACGTCTGCTGACGTGCTCCGATTCCTCCTCACGAACGGTGAAATGGTCACCGCGACCATGACGCTCGCCGACGAGCAGATGGAGCTCTTTGCCCTCGAAGTCGGCGCCGAGATTCTGATGGTCGAGCCTGGCCAGCAAGAAGAGCTCGGGCTGCAGGCGTTGTTCGACGACTCCGATGACGAAGAGGACATGGAGCCTCGCCCGCCGGTCATCACTGTCATGGGCCACGTCGACCACGGCAAGACCACCTTGCTCGACCGCATTCGCGGTGCCAACGTCGTCGATGGCGAAGCTGGCGGCATCACGCAGCACATTGGTGCATACCAGGTGCACAACGAGCACGGTTCGGTCACGTTCCTCGACACCCCGGGTCACGCTGCGTTTACGCAGATGCGTGCTCGTGGTGCCGATGCAACCGACATCGTCGTGCTCATGGTTGCTGCTGACGACGGCCTGATGCCTCAGACGATCGAGGCCATCAACCATGCCCGCGCGGCTGGTGTACCGATCGTGGTTGCGGTCAACAAGATCGACAAGGCCAACGCGGACCCGCAGCGCGTGCTCACACAACTCGCTGAATACGAACTCGTTCCCGAGTCATGGGGCGGCGACACGATCGTCGTCGAGATGTCGGCCCTGCAGGGTGTCGGCGTCGACGAACTGATCGAGCAGCTTCAGGTTGTTGCCGAAATCGAAGACCTTCAGGCCAATCCGAATGGCCGTGCCAAGGGCGTCGTCATCGAGGCCCAGCTCGACAAGGGACGTGGCCCGGTTGCCACGATCCTCATCGACAAGGGCACGTTGAAGATCGGCGATCCAATCGTCGCCGGTGGTTCCTGGGGCAAGGTCCGAGCCATGATCAACGACAAGGGCGAGATGATCAAGTCCGCTGGCCCGTCGACACCGGTTCAGGTCCTCGGCCTGTCTGATGTCCCCGAGGCCGGTGACGAGTTCCGTTCAGCTCCGAACACCAAGATTGCTCAGACCGTTGGCGAGGCGCGTGCGCTCCGTTTGAAAGCACGTCATCTTCGTGAAGACAGCCGAGTCAAGACGGGCACCAAACTCGAGGATCTGTTCGCACAGATCCAGGCCGGCGAGAGGGCATCGCTGAACATCATCCTTAAGGCTGACGTTCAGGGCTCGCTCGAAGCCGTCACCGAGTCGCTGCGACGCCTCGAGAGGCCAGAAGTCGACCTGCAGTTTGTCCACCGCGCTGTCGGTGGGATCACCGAGAACGACATCACGTTGGCCAATGCGACCAATGCGACGATCCTTGGCTTCAACGTCCGCCCTGACGGCAAGGCCCGCAAGTTGGCTGAGCAAGAAGAAGTGGAGATCCGTACCTACGAGATCATCTATAAGTTGCTTGAAGACATCGAGCAGGCGCTGATTGGCATGCTCGACCCCGAGTACGAAGAAGTGGTCACCGGCGAATGCGAGGTCCGCGAGATCTTCCGGGTGCCGAAGCAGGGTGCAATCGCAGGTTGCATGGTCACGTCGGGCCTCATCACACGCGGCTCCAAGGTGCGCTTCCTCCGAGACGGGACGATCATCTGGAAGGGCGCAATCGCAACACTGCGTCGGTTCAAGGACGATGTCCGAGAAGTCCGTGAGGGATTCGAATGCGGTATCGGCCTGGACGACTTCCAGGACCTCAAGCCCGGCGACCTTATCGAAACCTTCGAAGATCGCGAAATTCCTCGTACCTGATCGTGCGGCGGTCACTCTGTGCCAGGTCACACTGTGCCGGGCACAGAGTGACCGATAGGGTTCTGTCTCATGGCACATCCTGATGCGACCAAGCAACCGGATCTTGATTTCTTCTGGGATCCTGTTTGACCATGGGCCTGGATCACCTCCCGTTGGGTGGTGGATGTGCAACAGCAACGCTCGTACGAGGTCGACTGGCGATTCATTTCGCTGTGGATCCTCAACGAGGAGACCAACCAGGAGTGGTACACGCCGGCGTACCGCGCCGGTCATTACCTTGGCCACAAGGGGCTGCGTATCGCTAATGCGATCCGGCTCCAAGAGGATGGCGAAGCAGTCGGCTCGTGGTACGCGGCGCTCGGCGAGGCCTTGCATCTGAACAACCGTCGAGATGAAGCGCGCGCCGACAATGAGGCGTTCCTTGAAGCAGTGCTCGACGAGGCCGGTTTCTCGGCCGCGTACCTGAGCGATGCTGACGACGAGAGCCACGACGAATACATCAGAGCCGAAACTGAGTTGGCTTTAAGCCGCGCAGGCAACGACGTCGGTACGCCGATCCTCACCTTCCGTCCGGGCAGCGATAAAGAAGGCAGCTTCTTCGGTCCCGTTATCTCGAAGGCGCCGAAGGGCGTCGAAGCATCCGAACTCTGGGATGCCATCGAGAAGCTCGCAGTGTCGGGCGTTGCCGAACTCAAACGATCCAACCGGGACGCTCCCGACTACACCTGAGTTTCAGTTGGGGTCTGACCCCAACCGAAACTGACATGAGAGGATGTCGATATGGCACAGCGACGCGGCCGCAACACCGGCCAGAAATACCCGAGAAGTGCACGTGTAGGTGAAACGTTGCGCGAGATCATCGCAGACGATCTCGTCCGGCTCGACGACGAGCGGCTTGCATTCGTCACGATCACGTCGGTCGACGTCGACCCTGAGTTGAACCGTGCCATTGTCTTCTTTGACTCCCTGACTGGTGAGGAAGGCGACGACGACATCGTCGAGACGCTTGGCGAGCATCGCATCAAGCTCCAGTCGTCGATCGCTCGACAGATCAAAGCAAAAAAGACACCGATCCTCAGTTTCAGGCCAGACATGGTGATCCGGTCCGCGGAGCGCATCGACACAATTCTGCGCGCCGACCGCGAGCGCGATCAATACCGCTCGCGCGAAGCCACCGACTGATCGCTGCGGTCCTCATATGGCTCGCAAAAAGCCGCCGACGACGCACGGCATTGTCATCGTCGATAAGCCGACGGGTATCACCAGTCACGACGTGGTCGCCATGCTGCGGCTTCGTTTCAACGAACGCCAAGTCGGCCACGGTGGGACGCTCGATCCGAGCGCCACAGGGGTGCTCGTGGTCGCTGTCGGCAAGGCAACCAAGCTGCTCCGCTTCGTTGAAAAGACACGCAAGGCATACCTCGGCGAGATTGTGTTTGGAAGCGAGACCGACACGCTCGATGCCGATGGCGAAGTGACCGCCACCTACGACATGGGTGAAGTGTCACTCGCTGACGCCCAAGCGTTCGTCGCCGAGCATTTCACGGGTGAAATCGAGCAGATTCCCCCGATGGTCTCGGCAATCAAGATCGATGGCAAGCGTCTCCATGAACTGGCCCGCCAGGGGATCGAAGTCGAACGGCCGCCGCGGCCATGCACGATCTATTCGTTCCAGTTGCTGCCGACGGACGAATCGAACGTCTTTCTCGCCGCCGTCGAGTGCACGCCCGGCACCTACATTCGCACGCTGGCCGCCGACCTCGGCAAGATGCTTGGCGGTGGTGCCCACCTTCGCAACCTGCGCCGGACCGCTGTTGGCCGGTTCACGATCGGTGAGGCGGCGGGACCGGATGACTGTGAACTGCTCCCCGTCGAAGAGGCTGTCCGCACGCTCGATCGAGTCGATATCACCGACGACCTCGCCGCGGTGGTTGCAAACGGCCGTGTGCTCCCACACTTTGAAGGCGACGGGCCGTGGGCACTGTTCAACCCGGCGGGTTCGCTCATCGCGGTCTACGAGTCGTACCGAGGCGAGGCCAAACCCGCCGTCGTGGTCCCTCAAGGGTAGAGATTGTGCTGTGGCACCCTTTGCTCGAATAGTGCCTGATGGGCACCCACGGGTAGCGTCGAGCCCGATGCAAATCATCTACGATCAGACCGTTCGTGCGTTCCCTGGCGAGCGGACCGTCATTACGATCGGCGCCTACGACGGGGTGCATCTTGGCCACCAAGCCGTGATTTCCCACGTCCGACAACGCGCGCTCGAGCTGGGTGCGAGGTCGGCAGTCGTGACGTTCGACCGTCACCCCGCTTCGGTGGTCCGGCCTGAATCGGCGCCTTTGCTCCTCACTGGACCTGAACAGAAGATGGAACTGCTCGAAGCAACGGGCGTCGACGCGGTCGTTGTCGTACCCTTCAATGCAGAGCAAGCAGGGGAGTCACCTGAGTCATTTGTGCAACGTGTGCTCGTCGAGTGCCTTGCCACCAAGGTGATCGTCGTCGGCGAAGACTTCCACTTCGGTCGACACCGAGACGGCAATGTCAATTTGTTGCGCGAGCTCGGCGCTGAGCATGACTTCGAGGTCGAGCCGCTCGAATTACTGCCACGTGTCGACGGGGTCGATGAGCCGATCAGCAGTACCGCAATCCGTCGTGCGCTCGCTGGCGGCGATGTCACCCGTGCCAACGAGATGCTCGGGCACACTTTCGAAGCCCGTGGATCGGTCGTCACCGGCGATCAGCGCGGCCGACTGCTTGGGTTCCCGACGGCGAACGTCGAAGTGCCGAACTCGATCTCGCTGCCGGCCGACGGCGTCTATGCCGGCTGGTACGAACGCACATCAGGCGAGTCGCATGCCTGTGCAATAAACCTCGGCCGACGTCCAACGTTCTACGAACACGCCGACAGTTCACTTCTTGAAGCTCACCTTCTTGACTTCGAAGGCGATCTGTACGGCGAGCAAGCACGAGTTCGTTTCACTCACTTCCTAAGAAGCGAGCGAAAGTTCGACGGCATCGAATCACTGAAAGAACAGCTCGACCTCGACATCTCCCACGCTCGAGCACTCCTCAGTCAGTAGGGGCAGCCGAAGGGCGAAGTCTCAGGCGGGCCAGATCACCATGTTGTTGGCGTCGTAGACGCTGGTAATGATGTTGTTGTAGAGGTGTGACGCAGCGTCGGGAGTCTCGTTCTTGCCAAACAGGCCGACAGCGGCATACGCATCGAGTTCGGCCTGCAGCATGGCTGCGTCGGGAATACCGAATGCTGTGCCCTCAGGTGTCGTGTCGATGATCAACTTGGCGTCCGTTTCCCACCGGAACACTTCGCCTTCAGGGGACAGGAAGTTCGGATTGCCGTTCGCGTTGACATTTTCAACCGCGATGTTTGCGGTCGCGACGGGATCGGTGAGAGAGTCAGCGAGCCCTCGCATGGTGGCCCGCATGAAGTCTTCGGCGGCTCTGGGGTGCTCGAGAATGAACGTTTGGCTCGCGTAGATTGCTCCGAACGAGCCCGGAATGTTGAAATCGAGCGGATCGAATGTTTGGAAGCCGATACCGGCCCGGTTGAGTCCGCCTGGCTCGTTGCTCTTAAAACCAGGGAAGCCGACGATCGTGGGAATGGCGATGTGCTGCGTTGGATCGAACCCGTCGAGTAGCACCGTGTCGAAATCGACACTCTCGGTCAGTCCAGCACTGAGCATCATGGCCTCGATGCTTGGAGGCAACTTGCCCTTCACGCCGATGGTCGAACCGGCGAGATCCCTGAGCTCGGCAGCCTGGCCAGATTTTACGATGAGAGTCTCGATTGCTGTGCGCCCTTCGACAGCGGTAACGACGAAGTCAGCATCGTTGGCGACAGAGAATGCAGCCACCTCACTGAATGAACCACCTGAGGCAAATTGCGCCGTGTTATCGGCGATCAGGGGGTAGTTGGCAACCGAGAAGCTGGCTTTGATGTCGACGTCGAGGCACAGGTCGGTGTAGTAGCCGGCTGCTTCGGCGGCGATGACCTCGACGATTGATGCTGCTGCAGCGAAGTCGAAGCCGGTCAGGTAGGTGATCGTGCCTGCAGCCTTGTTCGCTTCGCATCGAGCGTCCGGGAAGGGCTCGCCTGCGATGACATCAGTGTTGGCAGCTGCATCGATGGCGGCCACGGCGGTGCCGGCGTCGGAACCAGGAATCGATCCGCTGGTCGGGTCGTCGCTGCCACACGCGCCCAAGACCAGTATGGCGGCGCTGGCGAGAGCGGTGAGGTGTCGCGTTCGCATGTAGATCTCCATTGAGGCTCGACGGGGCGTCTGGACAGCGTTGAAAACGAATTGAACGGACTGCACTTGATCGCGTAAATGAATGCTAACGATCACGCACATCGCCGGGAAGTATCGGGACGATCTTCACTCAATCGTTGCTCCATCGACACATCTACATTGCGGTACCGGGCCGGACGAATTAGCGCTGCGAGACGTGCCAGCGAAGGGCCGCACGCTCAATTGCAGCGATGATGCCAAGCCCGATGAGTCCGAGCGCTGCGGTGGTGACAATGGTGGCCCAGAGCGTGGGTCCGTTGTTAAATGCTGCGGCTCGTTTGCCCGCTGCGCCGAGCCCCTCGTTCGACAGCGCGGCACCTTCGCTGAAGTACGCCGCAGCAAGGCCAAGGCCCACGGCGAACCGGGCAGTCGTGAAGATGGATGGCAGCGCGGCCGGCAGCCGGAGGCGGAAGAGCACGTCGATCCGGCGGGCATCGATCGAAGCAAACAGCTCCCGTGCTGACTGATCAGCGGACTTCATGCCGCCGACGACGCCAAACGTGAAAATCGGCAAAGACGTAAACGCGACCATGAAGACGATCGGTGCCTCGCCGAAGTTGAGCCACGTGACAACTGAGGTGACGTAGGCAACCCACGGAGTGACAAGGATGAAGACGAGGACCGGTTGTGTTGCCTCCTCGATGAATCGGGCCGAAGCCATCGCAGCTCCAATACCGATCGACACAATCAGCGAGATGACCAAACCGATCACCATGTGGCGACCCGTGACCACAGCGTTTTCGATGAAGAAGCCCGGTGTGGCCATGAGTTCAGTGCCGATCTCCGAAGGCGCAAGCAGCACGAACGGCCGGACATCAAAAATCCGAACGAGGGCTTCCCAGAGTCCAGCGAACACGACGACGCCGACAAACGGGGCGATCCACCAGGTGCGCAGCACGTGCGTCGTGATCGGGTTCAGTTTGGTCATGACCCAGATCGGCTCTTGCTGAGCTCGTGCCGCAGTTGCCGGGTGATTGCAAAAAACTCCGGTTCGTCCTCAAGCTCGGGTTGTCGAGGGCGTTCGAGTGGTACGTCGATGAGTTGCGTGATCCGGCCAGGACGACCGGACATCACAACAATACGATCGGAGAGAAACACGGCCTCAGAGATCGAGTGCGTGACGAAAACCAGCGTCGAGCTGCGCTGATCTCGGAGTTGGACGAGGAGATGGCGCATATCGGCTCGGGTGAGCTCATCGAGAGCAGCGAACGGCTCATCCATCAGAATGAGCGGGGCGTCGAGTGCGAAGGCGCGGACAAGGCCGACCCGCTGCTGCATCCCGCCGGACAGTTCGTGTGGATACGCCTCGGTAAAGTCGCCGAGCCCGACCGATTGGAGGAGTTCGTTGACACTAGCCGAGTTCTTTGTGCCAGCGTTCGGGTTCACGTCGAGGAGGACGCGAGCGTTGGCGGCGACCGTTCGCCAAGGCAGCAGTGCTGGCGCTTGCGGGACGAAAGCAATCTGCTTACGTGACCGCGTTTCGGCTGGGAGCTGTCCGTCGATCGTGATCGAGCCGCTGGTGGTGTTCTCTAAGCCAGCAATGAGGCGGAGCAATGTTGTTTTGCCGCACCCGGACGGCCCGAGCAGGGTGACCGCCTCGCCCGCTTCGATCTCGAGGTCAACCGATGCGAGCGCAACGACGGGCCCGGGGCCACGTCGGCCACGGCTCGCAAAGGTCTTGGAGACCTTCGAAATTGAAACAGCGCCGAGCACTTTGGCGAGCGTAACGGTGCTGTTCCCCTCGGCGTGGGTTCGGCTCGTTGTGGCTGCGTCAGTCGCGCCGTAGTATTGCCGAGTCCGTTCAGGCTTTGGCGTGGGCGCGATGCAGATCGGCTCATCCGAGCCGGCTGCGACCTCCACAACGGTCAGCGTGATGCTGACGAGGAAGGCAGTCTTATGCCCAACAAGGTTGAGACCATCGAAAACAACCGGATCCACGAAACTGACACCGGGTCCCCCGAGGTGCAGATCGCGCTCATGACCGAGCGGATCACCCACCTGACACAGCATCTGAAGATGCACAAGAAGGACCACCACAGCCGTCGTGGCCTCTTGATGATCGTCGGCCGCCGCCGCCGCATGCTCGACTATGTCAAGGGCATCGACATAGAGCGCTACCGCAAAATCATCGCAGACCTCGGCCTTCGGAGGTAGTTCGCTGAGGCGGGCCAGCTTTCCCTCTCGGTTTCTTTGCGTGTGGAAAGCCATGTTTCCGTCTGAGTAGATCAGAAAGAGAATTTGATTGAAACGGCTGCTCGCTTCGGCGAGTGGCCGTTTCGCATTTCTGGGGTCCGCGTGTTGTTGCGGCCACTCTGGTTACACTGGTCTCTGGCCGGAACGTCCGGTCGACGGAGTTCTGGCGCTTGTTGCCGGTGGATGGCTCCGAGATGTCGTGCGGAGTCTTTGATTTCAAGCCGTCGATCTCGGGTCAGACCTGGGAACCGGCTCCTTTCTTCGCACAGAAGCCACGCGGCAGGGTGTCGCGTGATCGAAAGGAACCATCATGGCTGAAGCCATTACCGTGTCCGGGCCCATTTCGGGGACCGACAAGACACTCATCTTTGAAACGGGCAGGTTTGCCCCCCAGTCGATGGGTGCCGTCGTGGCATCGATCGGCGCAACACAAGTACTGACCACTGCGAACGCAGCGAAGTCCGTCCGTGAGGGCATGGACTTCTTCCCGCTCACGGTTGACGTCGAAGAGCGCGCTTACGCCGCAGGCAAGATCCCTGGATCCTTCTTCCGTCGTGAAGGCCGCCCGACCGAGGACGCGATCCTCACCTGCCGCCTCACCGACCGGCCGTTGCGACCCTCATTCCCTGAGGGTTTCCGCCACGAGACGCAGGTTGTTACCACTGTCCTCGGTGCTGACCAGTCAAACCCACACGACGTGCTCTCGATCAACGCAGCCTCCGCTGCACTGATGATCTCTGGCATCCCGTTCGACGGTCCGCTTGGCACCGTCCGCCTGGCCTACAGCCAGGAAGGCGAATGGATCCCGCATCCGACCTACGAAGAGTCCGAGAACGGCACCTTCGAGATCGTCATCGCCGGCCGTGAGCTGGAAGACGGCGACGTCGCCGTGATGATGGTCGAAGCCGGTGGCTCCGAGAACGCGTTCTACTACTACGACGATGGCGCCAAGAAGGTCACCGAAGAAGTTCTCGGCGACGCCCTCCAGGCATGCAAGGTGTGGATCAAGGAATCGATCGCACTGCAGCGCCAACTCGTTGCGTCGGTCATCGCCACCCACGGCCCGATCGAGCAGATGTCCTGGACCCCGGTCCTCGACTACACCCCCGAAATCTTCGATGCTGTCGAAAAGATCGGCGCCAAGGGCATGGCGCCCGCTGTCAAGATCGCTGCCAAGGGCGAGCGCAACGCCGCCGTCGACGCAGTCGCTGCTGACTGTGTCGCGCAGCTCTGTGGTGACGACGGTGAGTTCCCCGGCCAGTCCAAGATGGTCAAGGAAGCCGTTCGCTCCCTCATGAAGAAGATGGTGCGTCGCCGCGTTCTCGACGAAGGTATTCGTATCGACGGTCGAGCGCCTGGCGATCTCCGTGAGGTGACCGCCGAGGTCGGCGTGCTCGCAAGTGCACACGGCTCCGGCCTGTTCCAGCGTGGCGAGACTCAGGTCATGAACGTTCTCACGATGGCAATGCCGCGGATGAACCAGATGATCGATTCGCTGTCGCCGAACGACACGAAGCGTTACCTGCACCACTACAACATGCCGCCGTGGGCCAACGGCGAGACCGGCCGCGTCGGTTCGCCGAAGCGCCGCGAAATCGGCCATGGCGCCCTCGCAGCCCGGGCCGTCCTGCCTGTCATCCCGAACCAGCAAGACTTCGCGTACACGCTGCGCCTCGTCTCCGAGGTCATGGCTTCCAACGGCTCGACCTCCATGGGTTCGGTCTGTGCTTCCAGCCTCTCGCTGATGGATGCCGGCGTGCCGGTGCGTAGTCACGTGTCGGGTATTGCTATGGGCCTCATCTACGAGGACGGCAAGTACATCACGCTGACCGACATCCTCGGTGCCGAAGACGCCATGGGCGACATGGACTTCAAGGTCGCTGGTACCGAAGATGCCATCACGGCCCTGCAGCTCGACACCAAGATCGACGGCATCCCCGCCGACGTGCTGTCCGCCGCATTGGCTCAGGCTCGTGTCGCTCGCCTCGAAATTCTCGAAGTGATGAATGCGTGCCTCCCGGCCAC
>CALAHA010000385.1 GCA_937891565.1 uncultured Ilumatobacter sp.
CTTACCTACTGGTGATGATCGCAGCGCAAACCACGCCACTCGGTCTGGTCGCCGGGCTGCGCGAAACTTCGGCTGGTTTCGGAGTGGTGGCCGGCGCACTCGTCCTCAAGGAGCGAGTCACCCGGCAGCACGCGGCAGCGGTCGCCGTTGCTGTGATCGGCGGCGGGTTGATCGCTCTGAGCTGAGCGCCGCCTATTGGTACTCGCGCGCTTTCCGAGGCGATGTTCGAAATCATCGCTCTTGGTACTGGTGCGAGTCCTGTCCGTCGAACCAGTACAGGTGCGGAGCATTGGGGTGCGGTTGCGTTGGTTGGTGGTTGGTGGCGGTTGGTGGCGGTTCGGCCCATTCGGGTTCGCGGGCGCCGGCGGGCAAGATGGTGGTGCCGTCGGGTGTGATGAGGAAGAGTCGGCCGCTGGTAGCGCGGCGACTGCGGATGTGGTTGGCGTGTTTCCATCGGTCGTGGGGTCCGCAGAGTGGCATCGCGTTTGCCTGATTGGTTGTCCCGCTGTCGCTGGCCCATTCGTTGCGGTGGTCGACGTCGCACAGTGTTGCCGGGATATCACAGCCGCGGTGGGTGCAGGAAGTGACCAACAGTTGCGCGGCTTGGCGTGCTTTGCCAGTGAAGAGTCGTTGGGTGCGGCCGAGGTTGATCACGACACTGTCGGCATCAACAACAACGCGCCGGAGCCGCCCAGTGATCAACGCGCGGAGAGCAACGTCGGGATGTACTGATGTGCCGGTGCTGGTTTCGCATCGATGTTTCGAGAGGTCCGCCGCGGCGGCAGTGAACACGTTGTCGGGTAACCCGAAAACGTTGCGGTCCTCGACCAGGCCGTGTTCGAACAGGGCGTTGCCGGCCGAGATGTGGTCGAACACAATGTTGACTAACGGAACCGGTGTAACGCCATCAACAGGCACGGTTGCCCAGGCCATAAAGATGTGGTGCAGGGCATCAAATTTGCGTTGATCGCCAGTGCGTGGCAGCGGATGGTTCAACGCGTCGTCACCATGTTCGGCGCGTCGTGCGGCGCAGTCGGTGTCGAACTCGCCTTGTACTGCGAGTTCAAATATTTTGGTCATCTCGGCAGCTGCTTGGGGGCTGCCACCGGAAGCGTGCACCCCAACCGCACCGTTGTTATCGCGGACGCTTGCGGTGCGTTGGTCGTGCTGAAACTGTTGGGTGTCGAATGCCCCGTCGGGGTCGGCGCGATCTATGAAGTGGTTGATGATTTTGTCGAAGTCGTTGTACTCGAGCTGTTCGGCTTGTTCGAGCAGGATGGGTACGAAGTCAGCGAACTGGTCACTGGCGCGAGGATGGGTTGCTGCGGTCGCGAGCCGGTCGATCTGATCGACACCGACGCGCCCGGTGAGGAACGCGTCGCCGATGGTTTCATGACTGTTGATGAGGTCGGCGCGACGCCGGATCCGGTTGGCGTGGGCACCGGAACAGTTCAGGGTGCCTTTGAGGTAGGTGCGGATTGAGCGGTGTCCGCCGTCGCGAAACGAACCGCGTGCCGACACCACAGCAACCGCTGCAGCAAGGCGTGTAGCGGTTGCCCGTTGAGCCAATTCGGTTTCGGCAATGACCGCATCGAGTTCGGTTGCCGACAACGTCGTCAACTCCTCGATCAGATCTACGAACATACGTACGATTATACTGGACGACGGGTTCACTTTCTACCCGTCTAGCAGGTGCGATTCACCTGCGCTCGGCCGTGGTGACACGGTCCCCGGAGGCTGGTCCTGATGACGATCTGCGCATCGAACGCCGGGTCAGCCGAGCCGATCGGATACTCCACAACCCGAAGCGAGAGGGCCGTGCAGAGCCGTGTTTCCGGCCACTGTGGTGGCACAAGAATTCTGAAGAATCTTGGGCTTCAGACCGACGATCGTGCATCAGAGGATCTCGTCGGACCAGGGCCCACGAAATGGCAAGGCGGACACGACAGCCAACTCCATCAGCAGTACCGTCGAGACTGTGCTGAGCGCTGACCAACGTGCCTGAGGGGGACACACTTCGCCGGGCCGCAGAGATGCTGACGCCAGTGCTTGAAGGGCAAGTAGTGACCGATCTCTGGTTCAAGAAGCTGCGCGGCTACCGACCGCGCGTCGCTGACACGATTCACAGCGTCGACGCCGTCGGCAAGTACCTGCTCATCGAGTTTGATCGGAACCTCGTACTCCACACGCACCTCGGCATGTCGGGGTCCTGGCGTACGAGCAGCGTCGACAGGCCAATCCCGCGGGACCCGAAGCTGCGCATCGTGATCGAGACTGCATTGGGTCGCGCGCTGTGCTTCGCCGCTCCCGATATCTCGACACACATTGCCGGGTCTTGCACGGCGCCAGCGGATCGGCTTGGCCCCGACTTGAGTAACGACGACGTTGACCTCGATGTCGTGGTGGCAAACAGCCGGGCCCGCGCAACCGACACGACCACACTTGCCGAACTGCTGCTGGATCAGCAGGTCGCGGCCGGCGTCGGCAACGTGTTCAAGAGTGAAGCGCTCTTCGTCGCTGGTTTGCATCCGTTCATTGCCGTGGGTGCAATGACCGACGATCAACTCCGCAAGTTGTGGTCGATCGCGCACCGCCA
Source organism: uncultured Ilumatobacter sp. (assembly GCA_937891565.1). Taxonomy (GTDB): domain Bacteria; phylum Actinomycetota; class Acidimicrobiia; order Acidimicrobiales; family Ilumatobacteraceae; genus Ilumatobacter_A. The sequence goes on from CALAHA010000385.1 coordinate 2,597, forward strand.
GCTGGTCGCCAATCGGGCGACGCCGTACCGCTCGACAACTGGGCGAGGCAACGAAGGTCGCACGCACGTGTACGGCCGTCACCGGTTTGCCTGTCGTCGCTGCGACAACTCGATTGACTTCTCGGCCGCCGGCCAGCGCACCGCCCGCAGCACGTATTGGTGCTCGTCGTGCCAGCCCACGCCGGGTTGATGCTGACTACAGGACCGCGATGCGCAGGAGGTTGGCGAGCTCGAGAACAAAGCGACTTGGGCCGGTTCCGCTGACCAGCGGCTCGGACTCGATCACCTCGAGCGCCTTGGCGGAATCGGGGGAGTAGAGCACCGCAACGTCGAGGCTGTCGTGGCGCAGCACTTCCGCTGCGAGGCCATCGGGGTTGCGGTCGCCATGCAGCGCCCCCTGGCGAGACGTCCAGACGAATCCGACCGACGATTTCGACCCGACGATCCGCTCAGCAACGACCCGTGTACAGGGGTAGTGCAGCCCGCCGGTGCCCGTGAGTTGCTCACGAACAAGCCCGAGACGCGCCAACGCACCGTCACGCAGGTCGACGAGTCGAACCTGATGCCGCAGCCGCAGCCGATGCAGGGTGTAGGCCTGGAGGGTCGCGGCATAGATGCGGGGGTTGGGGCCCGACGCCTCGTGGAGCGCTGACTCCAACAACGACGCCGAGCGCTGCGCAGCGATGTAGCTGTGGCCGCGAGCACCGAGCGGGGAGAACCGTCCGTTACCGCTTCCTGGGGGAGCGAACGGCTGGGTGCCGTGCGCGGTCCGGGCAACACGGAACCATTCGGTGCCCGTATCGAGCGTCTGCGTCAGCAGCGATCGCCGATCGATGTCACTCGGCCCGACGATCGGGCAGTCGGCCTGGCCGCACGGGGCATCACGCATCGACGAGTCCGTCGACCGCCCTCATCACGTCAGGATTCCCGATGACGTCGATGGGCCGAGCGTCGATCCATGGGTTGAGCGCCGTGAACCATTGCCATTGCGCCCAACCGCTGAGGCCCGCGCCGGATAGCCGCGTGACGACTGCCGCCACCTGTTCATTGACGTCGAACACCTCGTCGAGCTGGAACGTCGGGATGAGCGTCATGCCGCCGTGATCGATGACGAAGATCCGGCCGCGGCTCCGGTGCCGTTTGACCCACTGGCGTGCAGCGAGCACGGTGCTGTTGCGGCCCTGCGCCAACCCGCTGTAATCGACCGACGGTTCCTGTGCGGCAAGATGGTCTCGCGCAAGCCTGACCAATCGTGCCTGCTCGACCGCGGCACGATCGAGCATGGGTGGAGCGGACGGAAGATCGTTGGTCAGCGCAGCGAGAGCCCTCATGTCATGAGCGTACCAAATATAGCAAAGAGCGTCATGTGTGACATAGCGGTGAACGTTTGCCCGGACGAGGTTGCGAAGATGGCAGCGTCAGCGTCAACGTCAGCGTCAACGTCAGCGTCAAGGACGAAACGGCGGTACACAGAGCGCATGGCCGACCTTCCCAACTGTCCAATCTGCACGATGCCTGACCCGCTCACCACCGACGATGGCTATGAGTGCGCCACGTGCGGTCACGAATGGATGGGGGCTCCCGTCGACGACCTGGCCAACATTCGCGATGCCAACGGCAACCTCCTCGCCGATGGTGACGCCGTCACAATCATCAAAGACTTGAAGACTGACGGCAAGGCCGGAGGGGTCAAGGCCGGTGCCAAGATCAAGTCGATCCGCCTCATTTCCGGCGACCACGAAATCGACGGCAAGGTCGATGGTCGTCAACTTCTGATCAAAGCCGAGTTCGTCAAAAAGGCCTGAGTAGCCAAGCCGACCTGCTCGGCCGCGGTCGACAACGTGATGGTTCGTGATGGTTCGAGATGGTTTGAAATGGTTAACGTTGCCCCGGTGACCAGGCTGATCGATGACGAGACACGGCAGGCGTACGCGCGTCACGGTGCAGTCGTCGTGCGACAGGCTTTCGATGCCGAGCATGTTCGGTGGGCCACCGAAGCAATCGATGCGAACCTGGCGGCGCTGTCCCCTCGCGCTAAACGTGCGAGCACCGACGACGATGCCCCCTTCATCGAGGACTTCTGCAACTGGCAGCGACTTCCCACCATGGAGCGATTCATTCGCGAGTCACCTGGCGCCCAGATCGCCGCCGAACTCAGCAATTCTGACCAGATACGGCTGTACCACGACCACGTGCTCGTGAAAGAGCCCGGTACTCGCCAGCGCACGCCGTGGCACCAAGACCAGCCGTACTACAACGTTGACGGCCGGCAGAACGCCAGCATGTGGTTTCCGGTCGACCCGGTGCCGAAGGAATCCAGCCTGCAAATTGTTGCCGGCTCGCACAGCGGGCCCTGGTACATGCCGCGCACGTTCCTCGACGCGCAGGCGAAGTGGTTCCCTGAGGGGAGCCTCGCTGATCTTCCTGATTTCGAAGGTGACATCGATCGTGATGCCGATAGTTGGCACATTCTTTCCTGGGAGCTCGAGCCAGGCGACGCCGTCTTCTTCAATATGTTGAGCGTGCATGGAGCAGCGGGAGTAGCGGGCCCCGGTCGCCGACGAGTGCTGTCGGTCCGGTTCCTCGGTGACGACATGGTGCACGCGCCGCGACGCTGGACGACCTCACCGCCGTTTCCCGGCCTTGAGGCCGAACTGCCGGACGGCGTCGAGATGGATCACCCGCTTTTCCCCGTCCTGTGGAAACGCTGACCGGGCCGCTTTACGCGCTTCATCCAGCCCGGCAGTATTCAGCTCCAGCGGTCGCGGAGCACGAGCTCGTCCATTGCCACGCGCTGCCGCTTCAGCGGGCTCTCGGGGTGATCTGAGACCGGGTAGCCGAGCGTGATTGCCATCGGGAACGACCAGTCGTCAGGGAGGCCGACTGCGGCCCGTGCGATGTCTTGGTGTTGGAACGTGACGGGGCAGGTGCCGATGCCTTCGGCGTGTGCGGCGAGCATCATGTTCTGGCCCTGGCGACCGACGTCGAACATGCGCAGTTCGGGAGTCGGCGACACGAAGCCGATGATCACCGCAGACGAACCAATCCATGAAACGAAGTCACCGGCTGCGACGAGCGCATCCTGCACACCTTGATCGGTGATGAGGATGAGCCGGTTTGCTTCGATGTTCTTCGCGCTTCCAGCCATTCGGCCGGCCTGAAGAATGCGTTGCATCACGTCGTCAGCAATCGGCTGATCGGTGTACATCCGGAGATCGCGCTTGCTGATGATGTTTTCGTATGGCGTCATGGTCTGCAGTGTTGCAGCCCCGGACCTGGCTGCGTGCTTGATCTCGGCGTTGTATTCTGTGCTCGGTAGTTTGCTCGCATGATCATCAGTTGCGGCGAAGCCCTCGTCGACATCGTCGACGGCTCACCGCTGCCGGGCGGCGGACCCATGAATGCTGCGATTGCGTCTGCGCGGCTCGGCGTGCCAGTTGCGTTTGGCGGCGCACTTTCAACTGACGAATACGGCGAGATGTTGTACGCCCACATCGAGGTCAATGGCGTTGCGCTCAACCTCATTCAGCGCACCGACGCACCGACTGCCCGAGCCGTCGTCGAGCACATTCCCGAACTGCAGTTCACTTTCGAAGGCGACGACACCGCCGACATGCAACTCAGCGAACTTGACGTCGCCGCCGTCGGGTCGGGCCCGCATATTTTGCACGGCGGCACACTCGCCATGTTCCGCGGGAAGACCGCCGAGACCCTCGCAACGCTCGCCGAAGAGCACGAAGGTGTCGTATCCCTCGACCCGAACATCCGGCCACAGATCCTCGACCATGACCCAACGTTGCGGACCGAGTGGATCGGCTTCCACAATCGCTGGTTGTCAAACACAGACATCTACAAGGGCTCCGACGAAGACCTCGCCTGGATCTTCCCCGAGCTTGACCCCGACGAGTGGGTCGAGACGCTGCTCGCGGCCGGGGTGAGCGCAGTGATCATCACTCGAGGCGCCGATGGCCTCTCCGTTTTCACCGCCGATGGTGAAGTTCATGCCGTCTCGCGTCGCGTCGACGTCGTCGACACGGTTGGTGCAGGTGACACGATTTGCGGCGTGGTGCTCGCCTCGCTGTGGGAATTACGGATCACCTCGAAGGTGGCTGTCCGAGCAATGACACTCGCCGACTGGACCAAGATCGCCGAACATGCCGTCGAGGCCGCAGCCCTCACGTGCAGCCGCCCCGGTGCCGACGTCCCGTACCGCCACGAACTCACCTGGTAGCTGTCACGCTCCTGTCACGCTCTGAAACCGAGCAGACCAAAGTGTGACAAGACCGTCAGTCTGCGTTGATGATGTTGATCAGGTCCATGAGTTGGCCGAGGTTGGCGACTTGTTCGTCGAGGGTGTTGCCCATTGCGCCCACTCGCAGGACATTGACACCGGCTTTGGCGTACTCGCGGAGCCGCCGCAGGATCTCGTCGGGTGGGCCAATCAGGTTCTGGCCGAGGCCAATCTCGATTGGGACGCGCGCCGCCGCAGCCTCGCGGTTCCCGGCCAACCACAGCTCCTGCACCGCAGCGACGTCGTCGGCGTAGCCCTGTTTACCGAATGCGTTGTTGTAGAAGTTCGCGTTTTTCGAACCCATGGCGCCGAAGGTGAAGGCGAAGCCAGCAGCATGGCGACGGCCGGCTGCTGCAACTTCTTGGTCTGAGTCGCCGGTGAATTCGCAACCGACACCCACGTTGATCTCGATATCGGCGAGGGATCGCCCTGCAGCATTCGCGCCAGCCGTGATCTCGTCGAGGAACACGTTGGCCGTCGGACAGAAGAACGAGTTTCCGATCCAGCCGTCAGCGAGTTCGCCGGTCAGTCGCAAGTTGGCCGGGCCGAGCGATGCGATATGGATCGGCACCGAGGCGGGCGGCGCCGCAGACCGCAGCGCCCGACCCTCACCCCCGGGCAGTGGTAGCTGAAAGATGTCACCGTTGTAGCTGACCTTCTCACCGGCCATCGCGGCCCGCACGATGTCGATGGTCTCGCGCGTTCGCTGTATCGGCCGGGCGAACGGCACGCCGTGCCAGCCCTCAACGACCTGTGGCCCGCTCGTACCGATGCCCAACACGAAGCGACCAGTCGGGTGCGCATCGTTCGCCGACAGCGCCTGCAGCGAGAGCGCCGACATCGCGAGCGTCGTGGGGGTCCGAGAGCCAAGTTGCACGATGCCGGTGCACAGTCGAATGTGTTCCGTGCGCATGGCGAGCGCTCCGAGCGGAGTCAGCGCGTCGTACCCCCAGAACTCCGGGACCCAGACCGAATCGACACCGAGCCGATCCGCCTCGACCACGTAGTCGATCGCTGCCGGGCTCGTTGGCACCGCGCTGATCCCGAGCCGCAACGTCATCACTCGATTGCTTCGGTGAGCTTCTTGATCCCGACGACCACCTTGCGCATGTTGGCGTGCAGGCCTTCGATTCGCCGGTAGATGATTCGGTGCTCTTTGTCGGGCATCGACTCGATTGCGATGGTCAAGCCTGACGGCCCGGGCCCCAGCACTGCCGCGTAACGCAGCCGCGAGCCAGACCCGTTCGGTTCGATTTCGAACCGCCATCGGGCGCCAGGGTTCTCGACCGACGAGGTGCGCCAACCGAACGCGACGCCTGGCTCGTACGTGTCGATGAACGACGGCACCTTGAACTCACCGAGCGACGGGTTCTCGTTGGTGCCAACGAACGACGACCCAACGACTGGTTGACCATCGACGAGTGTGTCGTCGATCCACTCGGCACCTTGGAACTCGTTGCTAAATCGCGATGACAGGTTGATGTCGGTGAGGAACGGCCAGATCGCCGAGGCAGGCGCGTTGATGTCGATTTCGGCCACGGTGCCTGGTCCGTCGGCGAGGCGAACCGGATGACTCGGGCCGGATTCGAAGGTCCGTGCCCAGCCGTCGAAGAAGGTGACGGTTCGCGCCGGTAGCCGAGGCGCTGGCGAGAAGTCGGTGCCCTTTGTCCAGGCCACGGGGAACATCGCAATTTCGGTCATGTTCTCCGGGATGTCGAGAAGTTCCTTGACTTTGTCCTGGTCGGCGAGTGCTGCGGTGACCCAGGCGGTGCCGAGGCCACGGGCCCGCAAGGCAACGCAGAAGCTCCACCCGGATTGGATGACCGAATCGAACAGACCGGGGCGGCCGCTGCCGTCGTGGCGTCCAATGATGGTGGGGATCACGATCGCAGGAACGTCGGCCAGATTTTCGGCGAGGTGCTTTGCCGAGGCCATGTTCTTCTCCTGTGGGTGGCCGGTGCCTTCGAGGCGGTCGGCAGCGCCGGCCATCCACTGTCCAGCGCCTGCCATGTAGAGGTCGGCCAGCGCCTGCTTCAATCGCGGTTCGCGGATCACCAACCAGCGTCGACTCGACAGGTTTCCACCAGTCGGTGCCTGCTCGGCCACGTCGATGCAGTCGAGGATGATCTGGTCGTCGACTGCCCGCTCGAGGTCGAGCCGCCGACGCACTGCTCGCGTGGTGGTAAGGGCGTGATCAACTGCTCCGACGTCGATGTCCATCCCCCACAGTTACTTTTCTGCAGGGTCAATCAGCAACCGAACGTCACGCGAAGCACTACGGCGCATTTGCCAACGACTCATCAGCCGACAGTGAGCATGCGACCGGCGATCTCTTTGAGGAGCTTCGCTCCGACCATGGCGGTCATGTCGACGAGGTCGCGTGACGGATTCAGTTCGACGATGTCGGCGCCGACAATCGGACCGGGCAACGCATCGATCACGTCAAGGAGCTCGCGTACGGTCAGGCCGCCGGGTTCGTGGTGCGACACGCCCGGCGCAACGGCCGGGTCGAGGCCGTCGAGGTCGACCGTCAGATAGATCGGCCCGTCGAGTGCCGACGCGGCGAACTGGTCGAGCTGACGGGCACCGATCATCTGCACACCAAAACGATTGGCCTGCTCATACGAGTGCGTCGTGGCCGTTCGAATGCCGAGCTGCACGAGCCGCTGCATGCAGCCATCCTCAAGGGCCCGGGCGAACGGCGACGCATGGCTCAGCGGGTTGCCCTCGAAGTCGTCGTACATGTCCGGGTGGGCATCGATGTGCACGACCGTGAGCTGCGCGTGGTGCTTGGCGACGCCACGCAAGATCGGATACGTCACCGCATGATCGCCACCGAGTGAAATCACGCGATTCCCTGCGGCGATCTGCGCGTCGATCGCGTCGGTGATCACATCGGCATCGGCCCAGTTTGCGCCGAGGTCATCGACTGCGTTCTGCAGTTCAAGGTCGCCGAGGTCGGTGAGTTTAGGGACGACGCTCAGGCCGTGTTCGGTAGCGTCGTTGCCCGAACCCGAGTGCAAGGCAGCGCGAATCGCGGCTGGCCCGGCCGCACAACCGTAGAGGTGTGACGAGTTGGCATCCCAGGGAACTCCGAGCACAACGAGCGACATGAACTCCAAGCTACGACCCCCATGAGCCCGCAACTCGCCCAGCCGCCCGCCGTCGTCCGCCTGCCGTCATCCGCCCGGACAGCGCCTTGTACCATCGCAAGCGATGAGAGTCGCATCTGCCCAGCTCGCACCCGCCTTCATGCGGCGGGAGGCCACCCTCGACAAGGTGCTTGACGCCATGGGCGAAGCGGCCGCCAACGGCGCTCAACTCGTCGCATTCCCCGAGACGTTCGTCCCCGGCTACCCGGCGTGGGTTGACTTCAGCGACGCGTCGACGTTTAACGACCCGGCCCAGAAGGCTGCGTTCTCGATCTATCTCGACAACGCAGTCGACGTTGCGGCTGGCCACCTCGACACCGTCGTTGCGGTGTCGGCGCAGCTCGGCATCTTCGTGTATCTCGGTGTCGCCGAGCGGTCACCGTCCGGTGGATCGATTTACTGCTCCTTGGTCGCAATCGATCCGACATCGGGGATCGTGAGTGTGCATCGCAAACTTAAGCCGACCTATGGCGAGCGGATGATGTGGGCCGATGGCGACGGCAACGGGCTCGTTGTGCACGACCTGGTCCTGAACGGAGCCGGGGCTGACGACACAGCATCGGTGCGCGTCAGTGGCCTGAACTGTTGGGAGAACTGGATGCCGCTCGCGCGCGCCGCGATGTGGGCGCAGGGCACGCAAGTCCATGTCGCCACGTGGCCCGGCTCGCCGGAGATTTCAGGAGAGATCAGCCGGTTCGCTGCGAAAGAAGGCCGCGTGTTCGTGGTCAGTTCTGGTGCCGTGTTGCGAGAAGAGCACGTCCCCGCCGATTTCCCGGTCCTCGATCAGATGCTCGCGTTCGGGAACCGCTGGGCGAGTGGCGGGTCGATCATCATCGGGCCCGACGGGAGTGTCCTCGCGGAGGCGGCGAAGCACGAGGAGACGATCATTTATGCCGATATCGACCTTGCGCTCCTTCGAGCAGAACGACAGAATTTCGACCCGGCGGGCCACTACTCGCGGCCCGATGTCCTCCAGTTGACGGTCGATCGAACTCGCCGCAATCCGGCACGGTTCATCTGATGGAACTGCCTGGAGTGCCCCCACTCGATTGGCTCAACGATGTTGGCGACGCGACGTTCGAAGCCGACGTGCTCACGATGCAGGCAGCGCCGAAGACCGACTGGTTCAACGACCCCGCCGGATCGGAGCGCGTGGCGAATGCACCCGCGCTGATGTGTGAAGTGAGCGGCGACTTCCAGCTTGAGGCGACGATCAACGTCGACTTTGCAGCGACCTTCGATGCAGGCGTCTTGTTTGTCCATCAAACCGCTGACGATTGGGCGAAGCTGTGCTTCGAGCGCGATCCGAAGGGCCAGCCGATGGTCGTCACCGTTGTGACGCGCGGGGTTTCCGACGATTCGAACGAACCGGCCGTCATGGGGAACACCGTCCGCGTGCGCATCTCTCGTTTCGGCACGGCCCTCGCCTTTCACTACGAGCGTCGCGGCCTCGACCGATCGGTGTCTTGGGCGTTGTCTCGACTTTTTGCGTTGCGCAGCCCCGC
>CALAHA010000386.1 GCA_937891565.1 uncultured Ilumatobacter sp.
AGTAACACGCTCACGGTCACTCTGCGCTCAAACACGGATTTCATGTCCACTGAGGCCGGCCTGTACTCTACGATCACGATCTCGGGCCTGACCGGAACGACCACGCCGGACACGACGACCCTCGCGGATCTCTCGGGCGATAGCTTCATCGTTGCCGACAAGTTTGTGCCGAACTTCAAGAGCGTGGACTGGAAGCAGGCCACCGGCACGCTCAAGCTCACGCTCGAGGCGGGGGCTTGCAATGCGCCGACCACCCTTGCCGTTGCATCCACAGCGGCCTCGCGTTCAACGTGCATCAAGGCTGGCTACACGTATGTGTTCAGCTTTGGGCTCAAGAACGGGCCGTCGGCGCAGGCGGCACCCCCGGTTGCGGTCAAGGTTCTGTACGGCACCGACTCGGAGAAGAACACGGACCAGCAGATGATGACGGGCCCCGCCGACACGGCACTGCACGCGCTCAACATCCTTCCCGAGACGCAGATCCTCGACACGTACAAGATCGGGCAGCTCGAGGCGGCCCAGGGTGGGCTCAACGCGCTTTGCGTGACGCTCACGGCCAACAAGGCCCTCACGAGTGAAGCCTCGGCCACCGGTGGCAACCGCTTTGTTGCGTTCACGATCCGTGGCCTGACGGGCTTCGCTACGGACAGCCAGACCCTGAATGTCGTTGACACGGACGGCACGACGGCCATTCCCGCCACCAACACTGCTCAGAACTTCTTCGCCAAGGACGAATCGGCGGGTGCTGCCAACAACGAGTTGAAGTACGACAGCGACAAGGGCGAGGTGTCGTTCTTCCTCAAGTCTGGCGTGACCATGGCCAAGGACACGGACTACAGCTTCTGCTTCCAGCTGACGAACCCCAAGATGGAGATGCCCTGCCGTGATGTGACCATTTCGTCCAAGGACAAGGACATGGCGACCTCGGAGGCGATCACGTTCAAGATGACGCAGGACTCGGGCATGCTGGCGAACTACGCCAAGGGCTCCAGGTGCGCAGGCTACACGGCGCCGCGCGCGTTCACGACCGCGACGCTGCGCCTGAACTCTGCTGTGGTCGGGTACGAGGCGACGGCGATCGTCGAGCTCGTGACCAACTACAAGATTGACACGCAGAAGGTGATCACGATCTCGGGCCTCTCGGGCTTCAAGGCCTTGTCGCAGGGGGCGGCTACGGAGTCTTCGGACGTCGACTTTGTGACTTTCACCGAGAACGGCCTTCATGCGATCGACCTGGGCAAGAAGGGCACGTGGGACGGAGCCTCGACGCTGACCATCACGACCGGCACGGCAGCGGACTCTGACGCCAACGCTGATGGTGACGTGATTGACGCCGGTGACGTGAACGGGAACCTGCTCCGGTCCTTTGGCGCTCTTGACACGGTTAGTCCGTTGGTTGCTGGCGGTGGAGCCGCCACTGGAGCCTACATGTACGAGCTTGTCTTCAAGATGAAGAACCCGGCCTCTGCGCAGGCCGCGCCGGCGGTCTCGATTGCGGCCGACGATGGGTTCGCCGCGGCCGCCGTCAACACTGGCAAGGCGGCGGCGGCGCGCCGCAGCTGGCTCGCCCTGATGTCGCAGCGCCGCGCGGGATCCGGCGCGATGACGTTCACGTACAAGGCCGTGACGGCGCTGTACGGCGGCGAGTCGCTGGTGCTCGACCTGCCGCACTACAAGGGCACGGACGGCGCGGTGTTTGGGGTGACGTCTTCCCCCTCGGACGCGTTCACGACCTACGAGAACTCGAACGAGTGGATTGCCAACGGCGTGGCAGAGAAGAAGGCGCGCGCCATGTTTGCCCAGGGCTTTGTGGCGACGGGCAGCGACCACTCTGGCACGGCCGGTGTCAAGGGCATCCTCCTGCTCGACTCGGACGACGACGGGTACAATGAGAACAAGAAGAACTGGTTCGCCGAGGGCTCGATCTGCGACACCAAGGCTACTGTAGAGACCGATGGCGATGCCACCACTGCGTACGCTGGTATCCAGAACCTGTACACACTCGCCGGTTGCAGCAAGGCAGTCGCGGGATACCAGGCCGACGCTTTCGCCGGCACTGTGCTCACGTGCAACAAGGGCGACTACAGCCTGTCTCGCTATGTGCTGTCGACGAAGTTCGACGGCGAGGTGCTCCAGGTTGTCGTTGACCAGGATTTCCCGGATGAGGACGGCACTGTCACTGAGGCCGGCACTGACTATAAGGTCTGGTCGGCGTGCTCGCTCTCTTACAAGTCGACCGTCGGCAAGTACACTGGCCACAAGGTGATGATGGAGGACGGTGAGGAGTACACGATCAAGCAGGGCGCCGGTCCCTTCTACCAGGTGTCTGATGGGTCTGGCACGGATGTCGTGAGTGCCACCCTCGACCACAAGAAGTACACTGTGTACTCCCAGCTCGTGCTGACGGCGAAGAAGGGCGCCACCATTGCGGAGGGCGAAGAGGTGACGATCACGATCCCGGCCGGGGTGCTGACGGCGCCGGCCGATCTTTCGGCTGCGGTGAACGAGGAGGACGACGCTACGATTGCGGAGAAGACGACGATCCGGCACATGCTTGTCGCGCCGATGCTCCACGCGCCTGCCATTGCGGGGGGTAAATCGAAATTCGTGCTCTCGAAGACGTGGCCGTACGGGACCACCTCGGAGTCCGAGTCGCACCTCAAGGGCAAGATGGTTGAGCTCTTTGGCGCCGCGTCGCTCCTCGCGGCGGGCACCACTGGAGCCGCACTTGATGGGACCAAGTACAAGTTCGAGAAGGTGTCGAGCTCGGTGCTGAGCAAGAAAGACGCCCTTTCCCACACCGCGTCTGATGCTGCCGTCGCGCTCAAGGGGACCGGAGCGTCTGCTCTGATTGCGGGTGTTACCACCAATGTTTTCTGGACGGCTCATGCGGATGTCGAAATTGACACCACGACCGGAGCGATCACTGTTGACCGTGCAACTGGCAACACGCCCATCACCAGAACTCTCACGGAGCCGTTGAACCCTCCTGCGTTTGATGCTTCCAAGGCGGCGGACGATTTCCTTGGGGCATCCGCGTTTCTCATTGATTCGATCGGCCAGTTCCTTGGAAACGACCCTACCGAGGACAATTCCGGAGTGGCCACCAACATTGTTGGTCTCGGGACCTACGTTCCCCAGCCCATCTCTGAGTTCACGGCGGCGGTTGCGGACGCCAGCCTTGCCACGCTCTCGGTTGTTGACACGAATGCGGACGACGATCGCGCCAAGGCCTTCTCGTCGTCGATCCGCGCGGCGATCACGCTCGTGCCGGAGCAGATGATGGCGTTTGCGGCGTCGGGCGACTGCTCGGCGGGCCCCACTGAGGTGAGGATTGCGCAGGGCGTCAAGACGTGCGGCAGCGACCTCGGCGCCGGGTCGGCGGGCTCGCTCGCGGACCGCTACCCGTGCGGCGTCAAGGTTGTGGTCGAGGGCGCTGCCGCCGACGGGCCGTCGCTGGCGCTCCCGGCGGACATGCCGGCGGGCGCGTGCGTTTCGGTCACGGTGCTTACCGCGGACGACGTCGAGTTCCCCGCCGAGGAGGCGTACAACGCGAACGCGGGCGTGGACGCGCTCAAGAAGTTCAAGTGGGGCAAGAAGTGGATGGTGGTGACGCAGATCCTGGGCCTGGACGTGACCGGGCTGACGTCGGCGGTGAACGTGACCTCGGGCGCGATCGTTGCTATGGACGGCCCGCCGAGCCGGCGCCGCCTGCTGGCCGCATGCCCGGAGGGCTACGAGTACCGCATGGGCGCGGTCGGCACGACGTTTGCGGACACGTGCGCGTGCCCGTCTGCGTGCGGCGAGGCAACGGCGTCGTGCGCGGTGACGGCCTCGGGCAACTGGACGGCGATCCTCGTGCCGGCGTCGGTGTGCGCCGAAACGTCGGCGGACAACACGGGCGCGATTGTCGGCGGCGTTGTGGGCGGCCTCCTGGGCCTGCTCCTCCTCGCGGCGATTGCCTACTACTGCTGCCGCGAGCAGGAGCAGGGCCCGACCGGCCGCGCGGTGGCGCAGGAGAAGCCGATGGTGCCGGTGTACCTCCCGCAGGCGTACCCGGTGATCCCTGCCGAGTACGCGCCTGCGGCAGCGCCGATGCCGGTGATGCCAATGGAGTATGTGCAGCAGCCGATGGCGGTCTC
>CALAHA010000387.1 GCA_937891565.1 uncultured Ilumatobacter sp.
CCGGCTGTACAGCCGATCAGACGGTACACCGACGTCGGACGCACTCGAAGAACTCCTCGGCGGCATGGAAAACGGTAAGGCGCTGTCGTTCGCATCGGGGATGGCGGCCGCCGCCGTCATTCTCCTTCGACTGCCGGTGGGCTCCACCATCGCCGTTCCTGTCGACCCGTACCACGGCGTTGCCGGCATCATCAACGAAGGCGAAGCCCAAGGCCGGTGGAGCGTGCTCAGGCTCGATCAGGCCGACACACCGGCGTGGCTCGATGCGCTACAAACCTGCGATCTCGTCTGGCTGGAGACGCCGGAAAATCCGCTGATGACGGTGGCTGACCTGCCGACCATCTGCGCGGCACCGCGTCGCGACGGCACGATCGTTGCGGTCGACAGCACCTTTGCGACATCGCTCAACCAGCAGCCGCTCGACCTCGGTGCCGACGTCGTCATGCACTCGGCCACGAAGTTCATCGGCGGTCACTCCGACCTCCTGGCAGGCGTATTGATTACCCGAAACGACGAACTGCTCGAGGAGTTCCGTCACCGGCGGCTCCTGTACGGGGCCACGATCGGCGGGATGGAAGCGTTCCTGACGATCCGTGGGGCGCGCACCATGGCACTCCGGATGGAACGAGCACAGCAGAACGCCATGGAATTAGCAATTCGGCTTGAAGCGCATCCGGAGATCAGCCGTGTGCTGTATCCGGGCCTGCCGAGCCACCCAACGCATGCCGTCGCAGCGACGTTCATGACTGGCTTCGGCGCCATGATGTCATTCGAAACCACCGGCGCCGGCGAGCGCGCGACCGACGTGTGTAACCGGATGGAACTGGTCAACCATGCAACCAGCCTCGGTGGCGTCGAAACCACAATGGAACGGCGCGCGGTGATTCCTGGTCAGGAACGGATCCCTCCGACGCTCATCCGCTTGAGTGTTGGATGCGAACAGGTCGACGACCTCTGGGCCGACTTCTTGCAGGCCCTCGCCGCGCCCTGACCGGCCCTACCAGCGGACCTCCGCAAAGTTAGGGTTGCTTTACAACATCGAGTGGCGTTACCTTTCGGGCCGTGAGTCTGGACGAGGTCATACGTGTCGCCGGGCCAGCTCTCTGCGCGCCCCGGCCCGGCGCCACGCTGACGGCCCTGACGCTCCAGCATTTGCGTTCCTTCGGTGCCAGCGCTGCCGTGATTGCCAGAGATCGCGTTATCGCATACAACGAACTCGCTGCACGCGTTGCCGATCAGATCGCCAGCTACGGCACGAACCAACGGCATGTCGAAGTGATCGTGGCCCGCCCCGACCTCGACACCGTGGTCAAGTTTTTGGCCGCTCTGAACATCGGGAATCCCGTCGCGCTCGCGCCCGACGCCACCGCAGCCGCGCAACTCCGGGCACGGTTCGGCGGCACCACATCTGACGCCATCCATCCAGATCTGGCACTGCTGATGAGTACGTCGGGCACGACTGGCACGAGCAAGCTGGTTCGACTCTCGAAGACCGCCGTGACGTCCAATGCACTCGCCATTGCCGACTACCTCGCACTCGGCACGGATGATCGAGCAATCACCTCCCTGCCGCTGCACTACTGCTACGGCCTGTCGGTGCTCACATCACATCTGGCTGTCGGAGCCTCCGTCGTGCTGACCGAGACTGCAGTCGTCGACCCCTGCTTCTGGGCAGCGGTCGACAGGTGGAACGTCACCGGCCTCGCCGGCGTCCCGTACACGTTCGAGTTGCTCGACCGCCAGCGCGCCAACGGCCTCGAACGGCTTGGTGCCTCGTCGCTGCGCTACGTGACCCAGGCCGGAGGTCGCCTCGACCCGACGGCCGTCGATCAGCTCGTCAACCTGGGCGACGAACACGACTTCGACATGTACGTCATGTACGGCCAAACCGAAGCCACAGCCCGAATGGCCTACCTCGACCCCGACGCCGCGCGAACCTGGCCCGGTTCGATTGGTCGACCGATTCCTGGCGGCTCCATCGAGTTGCGACCCGTCCAAGACGCCGAGCCTGGCATCGGTGAAATCGTCTACAGCGGACCCAACGTCATGATGGGCTACGCGACGTGCGGCGACGATCTCGCACGGGGCCACGACTTCGACGAACTACCGACTGGGGACCTCGCACGGTTCAACGACGCTGGGCTGTTGGAAATCGTTGGACGGGCAAATCGCATCGTCAAGGTGCGCGGCCTGCGCACAGACCTCGATCAGCTCGAGACCGACCTTGCAAGCTGCGGTATCACCGCGATCTGCACCGGTGACGACAGAGGAATCGTCGTTGCCCGGCTCGACGAGACGACCGATTCAGTTACCTACGACACCGATCTGCTCGACGCCACCGCACAACTCGTCGCCATCCCACCGACGCTGCTGGATGCCGTCGCGTTGCCAGCATGGCCACGAACACAGTCCGGCAAGATCGACCTGCCGTTACTCACTCTTGCAGCGCGATCAATCCCGCACGCGGGCACTGGCACAGACGCCACAGTGCAGGACGCATTCGAGTCGATCATCGGGCCGGTGAGTTCACCATCGACACAGACATTTGCCTCGCTCGGGGGCGACTCTTTCAGCTACGTCGAGATGTCGATCCGCCTCGAAACGCTGATCGGCACGCTCCCAACCAACTGGCACCTCCAGAGCGTCAGCAAACTGGCTGCCCTGGCCAACGATCACCGGCCGAGTGAATCAAAGCAATGGGCTCGCCTCGACACCAGCGTGGTGATCCGGGCGCTCGCGATCGTGCTGATCGTCTGTACCCACATGGGGCTGTATCGACTTCCCGGCGGTGCGCACACACTGCTCTTGGTCCTCGGCTACAACGTCGCGCGCTTTCAGCTCAATGCAGCAGATACGCCTGGCCGGCTCCGCAGGTTAGCGACAACCATTGCGCGGGTCGCCGTTCCGACGGTGGTCTGGATCGGCACGCAGATGGTCTTGTTCGGTGGCTACAGCCTTGGAACCCTCTTCCTTGTCAACAACTATTTCGGTTCTGCCTGGCGCCGCGACGGCCGTTGGGAATACTGGTACTTCGAGACCTTTGTGCAATCGATGATCGTGATCGGGCTGCTGTTTGCGATTCCGGTAGTTCGTCGGGTAGAACGCCGGACGCCGTTCGGGTTCGCACTCGCCGTCGTTACCGTCACGCTGGTCTTCAGGTTCCAGATAATTGAATTAGGCGACTCGTACAACTCAATGTTCCGCCCGCACATGGTTGCTTGTTTTATCGCGCTCGGCTGGGCTGCTCAGCGCGCCCACCACGCTTGGCAGGGCATCCTGGTTACCGCGCTTCTTGCAGTGACGAGCATCGGCTACTTCGGCCAGGTCGACCGGGAATGGCGAATTATTCTGCTCGGGACCGCGCTCATTTGGCTACCGACGATTCCGGTGCCGCGCTTCGCGGCGAAGCCGATCGGCGTCATTGCGGCAGCCTCGATGCACATTTTTCTGGTCCACTGGCAAATGTGGCCATTGTTCACCCCGTGGCTTGATCGTCACGTGGCGCTCGCCGCCACAATCGCAGTTGGCGTCGCGGTGTGGTGGGCACTCGACCGGCTGTGTTCTGCAGCAAGACAGCAACGAACAACAACTTCTCATCACCCCGACCGGGCCTCAGCGTTCGCCATCTAGCATTCAATGTATGGACACTGCCGCCGTTGATAACGAAAGCGGCACGGTCTCGGATCGCATCCTTGCTTTCATTGCCAGACGGCTGCGGGTCTACGAGCTCACAGCGCCAGTCGCCCGAACTCGGACAGCTTGACGAAGGTCCGCGCGAAGAACTGATCGCGATGCTCCACACGGTGTGCACGAAGATCGCGACCCCGTGGCCCGGATGCTCCCGCTGCATATGCACCGCCACCTGCAAGTGCAGCGGCCAGCATGACCAGATAGCTGCGTCAGCACAGACAGCTGCGTCAGCTCAGATAGCGGTCAAGTAGATTCGCTGTCACCTGTTGGACATCAGGATCGTCGCCGAGTCCGAAGGCCCAGTCCGTCGTACCAATCACGACGACTTCGCCGCCGTCGTCACCAAACGGCTCGACCACCATCATCACCGAGTTGCCGTGTCGGACGCGTGCCAGGCTGTCGGCGTCAATGCGCCCGTGCAGCCGAGACGCGATGAACTCGAGGTCGCCCTGGTCGCTCAGCGCTGAAATCGACGCCGGATACTCACCCATCCCAACATTGCTCGCTGGCGTAAACGCGACGACGACTGTTTGCTCGCCGCTGGGGGCGTTGGCGTGAGCCCGAGTGATCGGGAGCTGGTAGTCGTCGAAGTCGAGCAGCCGACCGGTCGTCTCATACCCGACAACGCCGTGCTTGGTCCCGAGCAAGTCGCCGTAGGCCAAGCCGGTACCTGCAACCAACCAGTGGTCGGCTCGATAGACCGTATAGCCGCCTGATCCGCGAGGCGTGGCCTGACCGAAGCGGCTGTACAAGCCCCAGGCCGAACCTGCGCCGAACAGCGACCACTCGGGGTTCGCGACGATCGGATCACACCACATGCCCGACATCTCGGCCTCGCGGCCTTCGGCCATCACTGGATCGGTGTCCTGCGCTGAGTACTTATGACAGACCATCGCATTGCCCTCGAGGCGGACCTGCCAAAACATCGTGTTGCCCGACATCGACGCGATGTTGGCGCCCCGCTCAACGTGCCGTTCGAGAGTTCTTCGCTGCGCTGCCGACCAGTACTCGTCGTGTCCGACATCGATGAACAGGTCGTAGCCGTCGAGTGCCTTCGGGTTTTCAAGATCGCTCGACACGCAGTAGTCGAACCGGTAACCAGCTCGTTCGGCCCATTCGACGAATCGTCGCTCGTGGGCAAACCATCCGGTCGAGCCGATCGCTGCCGGGTAGCCGTGCGCGAACCGGTACTCCTGAAAGTGGTCGCCGTTAACGTCGGGCTCTTCGCCCCAACGCGTCGGACGCGACTTGCGATCGTCCCGATCGACCTCGGGCCGGCTGAGCATCCCGCGGCTCCACGGCCGCTCAAAACTCACCTGTTTGCCACCGGTGTAGAGGCTCTTGCCACCCCACGTGTTGTACGCGTTCCAGGTGTTCGTCGACAGCATGAGTACGGCGCTCGCCCGGTCGTCCGGGTCGCCGGTGACAACGAAGCCGGAGTACGACACGTCATGGCCAGGAGCAGCGTCAGCGGCAGTGACCGTCACGAGATAGAAGCCCGACCGCCACGACGGGCCAGTAGCAATCGACAGCGAGGCGGCCCAGCCGCATCCGTTGCTGTCGGCATCGCTCGGTGGCGGCGTCGACACGCCCGGGTTGCCAAGCGACTTCCACACGACCTCACGTGCTCCACCCCATCGTTCAACAACGACATCGAACGACGCCGCCTTGGTCGAGACGTGCAGATCGATCGACCCACCGGGCGCCGTACTCAGCTGCGAGCAGTAGCTCTCGATTTCGTCGTAGAACGTGATGTCATCGGCCATGTCGTTCCTCGAACGATCAGCCCGCGTTGACAGCGTCGTCGACGATGTCATAGAGCTGGCTAGCCAGGTCGTTGCCCTCACCGGACGTCGCCTCGATGACGAGGTAGGCGCCGTATCCGTCTTCCAGATCGAGCCACGGGACCGTGCCATACGCTCCCGCGTCACTGATTCGACCACTCTCACGGTCGATCCACCAGCCCATGCCGTAACCCGTTCCGGCACCACCGGCTGAACCGTCGTAGGCCGCAGCGATCCGGTCAGCGTGCATCGTGTCGAGCGCTTCCTGGGACAGCACCTGCTCGTCGCCACACAGGCCACCGCGCAGATGCATGAGGAGGAGTTGGCCGTAGTCGGGGGCCGTGATGTAGGCGCCGCCTTCGAGGTTCGGGTTGTCGGTGGCGATCAACGTCGATGGGTCCGAGTTGAACTCGACCGGGTAGTTGAAGCCTTCACCCATCTGTGTGAAGTGGTTGTTGAACGCCAGCGATTCGACTCCGCACGGCTGGACGTAGGTCTCGTTGACAAGTTCGGCCCAGGACTTGCCAGACACTGCTTCGGCCACGGCGCCAGCGACCTGCCACTGGGCACCGCCATAGTTGAAGGCCACATCCGGCGGCGTGATGTCGCCATCGTCATTCGGCGAGGTGAAGATGCTCTCGGCGCAGTCCTGCAGTGTTCCGGCCGGAAGGAATTGGCAGACGTACGGGCCGTAGCCAGGATCGGGGAACAGACCGATCAGCCCCGAACTGTTGGACAGGAGGTGCGCTGGCGTGATCTCCGGGTTGCTTGACCCCCAGTCGACCGCATCGGCAATTGGGGCGTCGATGTCGAGCAGTCCATCGTCTTGGAGGCTCAGCAGAACGCCGGCCACAAGCATCTTGCTTGACGATGCAATGAGTGAGGAACGTTCCGGGCCGAACTCGCCCCAGTACCGCTCAAGGATCACGC
>CALAHA010000388.1 GCA_937891565.1 uncultured Ilumatobacter sp.
TACGGCAAGGGCCAAACCCCCGCCAAGCAGATCCTCAAAATGTATGTCATCGACACCGAGACCGGCATGCCGGCAACCTGGGGCAAGATGTTCCTGCGCGGCTTCGTCATCGACGGTGTGCTCAACAGCATCACAGGCGGCGTCTTCAGCCTCATCAGCACTATCTGGATCTTCACAAACCCGAAGCGTCAGCGCTTGACCGACTTGATGCTCAAGACCATCGTCGTCGACGCGCCGAACGGCCTCTGATCCATTGACACCCAGTCAGCTGCACGACTGACTGGGTGTCAGCAGATGCAGGGCAGCGCACTGCACTTCGGGCAGCCATCAGCAAACCGCTGGACTGCCTCGGTGAGGTTGATCCCCTGTTGATTGGCAAGCGTTGCTACCCAGGCGACCACGTCACCGAATTCATGAACTTGTTGCTCGCGCGTCCCCTTGCGAACTGCTTGCGCCAGTTCACCAATCTCTTCGGCCAACCAGGCCACCGTTGCCGACACGCCGCGCTCTCGATCGCGATCGCCGTACGTTCGCTCGATGACATTCTGCAGCTCAACCAGATCCATGCGCGCATGGTATCGAACGGGCTCGAATCGGTTCCGAAAAACGAAACGAGCCGCTCTGCCCCGAGGCAGAACGACTCATTGGTCGGGGTGGGGAGATTTGAACTCCCGGCCTCCACGTCCCGAACGTGGCGCGCTACCAAGCTGCGCTACACCCCGTAGCGACTGCCGATGTTATCCGGCGGTTGCCGGTTCTTCCTCGGCCGATTGGGCAGCTTCAGCCCGATCGACAGTCGGGGTCTCGGGAGCCGTGATTCCCTCGGTGTACGTGCCACCGTTGATGATGGCCTTCGCCGCACGCTTCAGACGGAGGGCATCGAGCGGCTTGATCAACCAACCCTCGGCGCCGCTACGGCGAGCGAGGTGAAGGTCGGCCTTGCGATCGAGCAGCATCAGTACCGGTACGTGCGGCAGCGTGTCTGCCGACTCGTCGAGGCGTAGCGACATGGTGACTGCCATGCCACCCATGGAACCAATTTGGAGATCGAGGATTGCCAGGTCGGGCAGGCGTTCGGCGACTTGATCGGCAACAACTCGACCCTCGCGACACACCGTGAAGGTGACGCCGTCGGCGCCAAGCGCCGCCGTGATGTCGTCGACGACCCAGGTGGCATCGGTGGCAATGAGGATGTTCACAACACCAGACGTTATCCGCTCAACCCACATCGACCCGTGTTGTCACACTTTGGTCTGCTCGGGGCGTGACACTTTTCTGGCACGAGGAGGTTCAGGACCGTCCAAAGAGGTGGTCGGCAATGGTGTGCAGCCCATCGAGGTCGTGGACATCGCTGTCGAGCAGCGGGAGCAGCGCCACCCGGTCGTGCCCGACAGCGTCACCGAGCGGAGAAATGACCTCGTGCTCGGCCTCACGGAGCGTGCGGAGGTCAGCAACGTTGTCCCACAGCGCAGCGAGTTCGCCAGTGGCGGCTTTGGCCGCGGCCCGAGCATCGGCAGCCGTGCCTTCACCGAAGGCTGGTTGGGCGCGGTTGATGATGGCTGCGCTGATGTCCACCTGCTGATCGACCAACTGCTCGGCGAACCAGACGGCTTCGCTGATGGTGTCGTGACGCGGAGAAGCAACGATGACAAATGCTGTCTCAGGTGCTCTGATCAGCGCGACAACTTCGTCGGCACGATCTCGAAAGCCTGACTCCATCCCGGCGAAGGCTTGGAAGAACGCGACAGCATCGGCAAGGACATCAGATCCGACGACCCGTCCAATCGCCTTCAAGATCGGTTGCGCCGCCGCCCCGAGCACTCGGAGCCCGCCCTTGGTCGGCAGCATCAGCAGCTTGAATGCTCGATGGTCGAGGAATCGAGCGAGCACGCCCGGGGCCTCGAGGAAGTCGAGGGCGTTCCGGCTCGGCGGCGTATCGACGATGACCAGATCGAACCGGTCGTCGCCGTGCAGGGTGTGCAGCGTCTCGGCCGCCATGTACTCCTGCGTCCCGCTCATCGCCCCGGCCATGTTCCGGTAGAGCGGATTGGTCAGAATACGTTCAACTTGGTCAGGGTCCGACGCATGTCGAACGACCAACCCGTCGAACGTTGTCGCCGTGTCGAGCATCATCGCCCACAGTTCACCGTTCGGCGCATCACCGGCTCGGGGGCCGAGTTCGATGCGCTGCGGCTCTGCTGCCAGGCCATCAACGAGGCCGAGCGCATCTGCGAGGCGCCTGGCAGGGTCGATCGTGACGACGACGGCTCGGCGACCCAGGCGTGCTGCCTCCAGCCCCAAAACGGCTGCAGTGGTGGTCTTGCCGACGCCACCAGAGCCGCAACACACGATGACCGAGGAGTTGTCGATGACGGCACCGATATCAGCCACGATCAGCCGCCGATGCAGCTTCTGATTCGGCCAGGACGTCGGCCATGAGGTCAATGTCGGCGGACGTCAAGCCAGCCACGAGGCGAGCAGGGAGACGCAGCTGAGTCAGCGGCATCTCCCTGGCCAGCCGCTTAATTTCAGTGCTCTCCATGGCCCGGCGGGAGCGTCGGAACGCAGCCGCATCGCGAATCGCGTCGGCGACGTCAGCGGCCATTCCCTGGAGTACAGCGTCCTGAGCGGCGATATCTGGGAGCGCTGCGCCGTCGTCGACTGCGTTCACGACGATCGGGCCGAGTTGGACGCCGACATCGTCTTCGAGAGCGAACGCCGTTTCGACGACCTCGTTGACCGGGGTCGTCTCGGGAAGCGTGACCAAAACGACCTGGCACCGCTCGGCATCTGTGAGCAGTTCGATCACGCCATCAGACTGGGTTCGCACGGGGCCGCTGCGCACGGCGTTGGCCAAACCAGTCGCCGACGTAAGGAATGTGATCGCATGTCCGGCGGCCGGGCCGTCGACGACAATCACGTCATAATCGCCACTTTGTTCGTACTGCTTGATCTTGCCTAGCACGACGACATCGTCGATTCCTGGCGCCGCGGTACCGACCATATCGATGACACCCGTTTTGTTCAATCGCTTGGCAATTCGCTGGAAACCGTGGTCGCGGAGATACTCATCAAGTGCATCAGCGGCCGATATGTGGACGACTTCAAGCATGCCGCCAGACGGGTCGTCGCCGTCACCACCTCCGTCATTGCGAAGGAGTTCGTCGAGGGTCGGCTTGCCGTCGAGTTCGACCACGAGTACACGTCGTCCGTCACGACTGGCCGCGCGAGCGATGACAGCCGTTACTGTTGTCTTTCCGACACCCCCCTTGCCCGCCACAATGACAACATTCGTGGCGGTCAACGACTGCAGCGGACTCTCATGTTCCGGAGGCACCTTTGCGCAGACTAGCGATCGCTTTGCTCACAATGGCGGCCGGGCTCTCGATGTTCGGCGGCGCAGCAAATGCCCAGACCGACAACGAAGGCAACGGCGTCGACACCGTGACAACTCCAGGTGGCGCTGACATCGCCCCTGTTGATGTGCTGCAGGTGAGCGGATTCGTCGATGACATCCTTGTTGACGAGATCAGCAACGCCATCGAACGGGCTCAGAACGGCGGTGCTCAGGCACTGATCCTGCAGGTCAACAGCGATGGCACGATCGTCGACGACGATGTCGTCGCCAAGTTGCTGAACGACATCGCAAACGCCCCCATACCCATCGGCGTGTGGGTTGGTCCGACCGGTTCACGCTTTTACGGGCCCGCTGCCCAAATACTCGCCGTGGCCGATGTCACGGGCATGGCGCCTGGAGCGCGCGTGGGTTACATCGGAGTCCCGCTGAAAATTCCTTCGGCTGACATTGATTTCGGTGTCGCTGAAGAGACGCTCCGTAACGGATCGGTCGGCCTCAGCGAAGCCCGAGCCCTCGACATCTTCAAGCAACGCATCGACGACGAAGGCATCCCCACCGTCACCTCGATGCTGCAAGCCATGAACGGCTTCGAAGAGTCCGGCACCACCTTGCTGACTACCGAGCAGGTCGTCACCGACGACGGCAATCTGCGCTTCGACACCGTGGCAACGGTGCGCTTCTCCAAGCTGTCACTGATTGACCAGCTGTTCCACACGGTCGCGAGCCCTCCAGTCGCATACCTGCTGCTCCTGACCGGCCTGGTATTGCTCGTGTTTGAGTTCTACACAGCCGGCGTCGGTGTGGGTGGCGTAGTCGGCGCAGTGTGCACGTTCCTCGCCTTCAGCGGACTCTCAGTGCTGCCGACGCGAACGTGGGCAATCGTCGTCATCGGCGTTGCCATGCTTGTCTTTTCCGTCGATGTTCAAGTTGGGATACCTAGATTCTGGACGGCGGTCGGCTTGTTGCTGACCGCCATCGGAACGGCGTTCTTGTTCGAATCGCTGCCCGGCGCAAGCATGCGACCGTCGTGGATTGCCCTGCTTGCCGGCCTCAGCGGCATCACCCTCACGTTCATCGTCGGCATGCCAAACATGGTCCGCACCCGATTCGCTACACCGACCATCGGTCGTGAGTGGATGATCGGCGAAATCGGCACCGTCATCACTGATGTCGACCCCGACGGCGTGGTCGAGATCGGCACCGGCCGCTGGCGAGCCCGCACTAATCGAGCGACTCCCGTCTTAGCGGGCGAGCAAGTCCGCGTCGCTGAAATCGATGGGATCACGCTTGAAGTTGAGCCGCTCGAAGGAGCTGCGAAGGACTACCGCGAGATGCGCGGCAAGGACCACGACGAAACGCTCGATGACGAGGGTGTGAACTCTGAGTCAACATCACCCACAGTGCCGGAATAATCTGCAACCCAGAGAATTTGGCCCTTGACCAACCCCGCACCGACCACCTACCGTGGTGGATGTGCAGTTGGTTCCATCACAGCCCGATTCATTTGAGTGGCGCAGTAAGGCCGCCTGTCAAGGCGACATGGGCAACGCGTTCTACCCTCCGCTCCGCTCCGAGAAGCGCTCAATCAAAGCCGCTCGCGAGAAACGAGCCAAGATGGTCTGCGCACAATGCGTGGTTCGCGAGAACTGCCTCGAACAAGCGCTTGCCCACGGCGAACGCTTCGGCATCTGGGGCGGCCTCACCGATCTCGAACGGAAGCACCTCCGAGCCAGCTAACTGGTCACACCGTGTGAGGCACAGTGCGACCGCTACACCGGAGGAAGCCGTGGGCCGCCAATACGGACGTCTTCGCGGCGCCGCGTGACCCCGCGAGCGTCGAGTTCAGCAACGAGTGGCAGCACGTACTTGCGGCTTGCTCCGGTCGCGTCGCGGAACTGGGCCACAGTGAAGCCGTCTACATGTTCGGCGAGAAGTTCTGCAGCGACGTAGCCCGCTGCCTCAATCGCATCCCGGTGGAAACCAATCCCATCACGCTGAATGACGTGGCCACGCCGAACCAGTTCGCGCAGGTCATTGCGGTCGACGTCGGCGAGTGAAGGTGGCATGAATCCGCCGCCCAGCAACTCCGCCAGCACCGGGTGATCCTCGTACGGATCAATTGCATCCGCAGGCTGGGCGAGGCCGGCCGTAACAACGACCTCGTCGAGGGTTGGGAGTATCGCCCGCTCACGATCGTCGAATGCTGCGAGGTCGACGCCTGTCGGGCCAGCCTCTTCCACCCGGGCAATGATCATCGCGGTCAGTTCTGCGAGCGACTCGGGCGACGTGACCCATTCACCGATCACTGGATCGACGACCTCACCGGTGAGTTGCTCGATTTCGTCGATCGTCAGCCATCCGTGCTCGCTCACCAATCGATCGATACTGCGGTCGGGTGCGGCACGAGACGCACGCAGCACAGGATCGATGTCGAGCACTTCTCCCCCACCAATTGTCTCGTCACGACCGGATTCACGCAGGACAAAACGATCACCTGGCAAGAGCGGAACTGCTGCCGGGAGAAACAGCCTGACCGCGCCGGTGCTTCCGGGCGACAATTCTTCAACGCCGAGCACGCGCAGCTTGACTGCGTACTCACCAGAACCGATGTAGGCGACGTACGCACCACGACGTGACACATCATGATCGAGTGCATCGAGCACGCGCAGCGAAGCGTCGAATCGACTGGTGAGCCGCCAACGATCAGGTTCGATCACTGCGTCGCCGCGCTTCAGGTCGTTGTGGTCGA
>CALAHA010000389.1 GCA_937891565.1 uncultured Ilumatobacter sp.
TCTCCGACTTGCCCGAGCCGCTCATCAGCTGCAAGTAGTCGATGAGGATCAGCGCTAGGCCGCCGTGCTGCGCCTTGATCCGGCGCGCCTTCGCACGGATCTCCATGACGGTGACCTGCGGGTTGTCATCGAGGAACAACGGAACTTCGAGGCGGCCGACGGCGAGGCCGATCTTCGACCAATCGCTTTCGGTCAGCTTGCCGGTGCGCAGCTTGCTCGAATCGACCTTCGCTTCCGACGACAGAATTCTCTGCGTCAACTCGCTGTGGCCCATTTCCAGCGAGAACACAAGCGTCGGCTTGCCCGACGTCTTCGCAATGTGCGTGGCCAAGCCCAAGCCAAAGGCTGTCTTGCCCATTGCGGGGCGAGCACCGACGATGTTCAGGGTGCTCGGCTGCAGACCCGACAGCAGTTCGTCGAGATCGTCGTAACCAGTCGCTGCGCCCGTGATCGTGTCGCCGCGCTCGAAGTTCTCTTCGAGCTGATCCATGGCTTCGTTGAGGAGCTCGTCGATTTGGCGGGTCGAGTCAACAACGCGATCCTCGGCGACCTCAAACATCTTCGACTCTGCCAAGTCGACGGCTTTAGTGACATCGTCAGGCTCACTGAACGCCAAGTCAGTAATCTCGCCAGCGGTATGGATCAGCCGTCGAAGCAGCGCCGTGTCCATCACAATGCGGGCGTAATGCTCAGCACCGGACACCGACGGAGTGGCGTTCTGTAGCTCGTTGAGCCGCTCCATCCCACCGAGATCATCAAGCATGTTGTGGCGACGCAACTCGTCGGCCACGGTGACCACGTCAACCGGGCCCGACGACGAATACAGCGACCGAATTGCGTCGAAAATGTGCTGGTGCGCAGGGCTGTAAAAGTCTCTGACGCTCAGGCCAGCTTCGCCGACGACGCCAATCGCGTCACGCGACAGCAACAGTGCACCGAGCACCGATTCCTCGGCCTGCAGGTTGTGAGGAGGAACACGACCCGAGCCACCTTGCGGACGAGAAGGCCCGCCGCCAGAGAACTGTCCACCCTGGTACTCGCGGTCGAGATCATTGCTCATGTCTTTACCATCCTTGCTGAACAACCCTGTGTGGAGCTAGTGGCAGAACCCTGGGAATTGCCTGTGGATAAATCCCACCAGCCTGTGGGTACCTGTGGGTATCGATTGGTCCCGCTGGATAGCTGTAGACGCGGATGGGCGGTGGAAAAACAAAAGGCGTGCCCCACTCGAAAGCAGGACACGCCTTTCACGTGTCGAAACCGTGACGGTCTCCGTATTGGAGCACGTCGCGATGTTCACCCGGCAAAAGCCGAGTGGAAACTCATTCGGCTGCGACGACCACGATGTTGATCGGGAACGACACATCGCTGTGCAGCGAGGCGGTTGCCGTGTGGGCGCCGACGGTCTTGATGTTGTCGACTTCGATCGACTTGCGGTCAATGACGATTTCGGTCTGAGCCTTCACCGCATCGGCGACGTCAGCAGCACTGATCGAACCGAAGAGCTTGCCTTCACCCGATGCCTTGGCCGTGATTGTGATCGTCTTCGGCACGAGCAAGCTGGCGATTGCGGTCGCTGCCTCACGTGCTGACTGATCCTTTTGGTCACGGGAGGCCCGCATCTTGGCGGCCTGATCCAGAGCTCCGGGCGACGCCTTGAGAGCGTGGCCCTTCGGGAAGAGGAAGTTGCGGGCGTAGCCGTCGGCGACATCAACGATGTCGCCGCGCAGGCCGAGACCTTCGACCTTGTTACGAAGAATGACGTTCATGTTGCTCAGGCCTCCGTCTCGGTGCTTGCAAACGCGTCATCCGTGTCGACGGACTCATCGGCCGCGTCGTCACCAGTGTCGGTGGTCTCTTCGGAGTTGTTCTCCTTGTTGTCACCGTCGTCGCGGCCACGGCCGCCACCACGATCGTCGCGATCACGACGGCCGCCAGTGCGAGTCGAAGCGACACGCGTCGCGTAGGGCAGAAGCGCCATTTCGCGGGCGACCTTGATCGCATTCGCGACTTCGCGCTGCTGCTGCAGGTCGTTGCCGGCGACGCGGCGGTTCTTGATTTTGGAGCGATCGCTCATGAAGCGACGCAGCAGATCGACATCCTTGTAGTCGATGAACTCGACCTTGTCGATGATGAGGACGCTGGTCTTCTTTTTGAACTTGCGGGGGTTGGCGTCTCGCGCCGACCGGGCCTTATTCTTCTTACTGGCCATAATGGTTACCTAGATATTCCTGACTGGAAGATGATCTTCGATTGAAAGAGTGAGTGACATGGGGTTGGCGGGTCCAATGGTTCGGACCCAGCCGTGACTCAGGACGTACTTAGAACGGCTCTTCTTCGCCGTACACCGGATCTGGGGAAGTCGCCGGGCGACCTGCGCCGCCGCCGTCTCCGCCACCGCTGTTACCGCCGCCACCACCGCTGAATCCGCCACCATCGGCGGAGTCACGGGAGATGCGCTCGACCTGTGCCTGCGCCCAGCGAAGGCTGGGGCCGAGGTCGTCTGCGATCACTTCGGTGATGTTGCGCTTCTCGCCTTCACGAGTGTCGTAGGAGCGCTGCTCCAAACGACCCGTGACCATGACGCGGTTGCCCTTATGGAGGCTGGCGGCGGCATTTTCGCCGAGTTCAGCCCAGGCGACCACGTTAAAGAACGAGACCTGCTCCTGCCATTCGCCATTCACCTGATAGCGGCGATTGACGGCAAGACCGAAGCTGGCAACACCACGGCCCCCGGTGGTGTATCGAAGTTCGGGATCCTTGGTGAGGTTCCCGGTGAGTGTGACAGTGTTGTCCTGTGCCATTGATTTCCCCTTTGGCTATGAGCTGAGAATCAGACAGCGGCGGCGGCGCTAGTGATGCCGCGACGCTCTGCTTCTTCGTCTGGTAAACGGATGAGCTTGTGGCGGACGATGTCGTCCGCGAGACGGAGCTGACGCTCCAAGTCGTCGAGTGCGCCAGGCGCAGCAACGAGCTGAGCAACCAGGTAGTAGCCAGAAGGCTTCTTGTTGATCGGGTAAGCGAACTGACGCTTGCCCCACCAGTCGATCTTGTCGTGCAGTGTTCCGCCGACCTTCTCGATCCCGTCGCTGATCGTCTTCATCCAGGCCTGAGCCTTGGGGTCATCGATGTCTCCATCAATGATGACCATCATTTCGTACGCACGATTCATGCGGTGTATAGCTCCCTTCGGATCCCACATTCACGGTGTCCAGGCGTGAAGAGATGGGGAGCCCCGAACCAGAGTGGTTGTGGGGGCAGGGTATGTAATGGACCCCGCAATGCTACCGGACGCGCGGGGATCGCGTTCCTGCCGTGCTGCCAGTTGCGTTGCATGGTTCAACCATAGAGACGCGCTGTCACAAGGTGGAGTCGGCCGGGCACGCCTCTGCTTCTGTTGCTTTGATCACTCTGGCGCTCGATCCAGGCTCGACACCGACCACCGCCAGGTCTCCTTGAAAGACTTCGATGGCAAGGTCGAACTCTGCGCCAGCCGGGAAACGGTCGCACTGGCTGCTGTCATTGCTCTCGCATGGGGCCATGTCGGCCATCGAAACCAGGGCGCCACCGGGGGCGAACCAGCCGATCGACAAGGGGGTGACGGTCTGAAACATGTAAAACGATCCGCTGGTCGGTTGCTCGAACACGAAGGCCATACCCGCGGCGGTACCAAGATCGGTCACGC
The DNA here is from genome assembly GCA_937891565.1 of uncultured Ilumatobacter sp. Taxonomy (GTDB): domain Bacteria; phylum Actinomycetota; class Acidimicrobiia; order Acidimicrobiales; family Ilumatobacteraceae; genus Ilumatobacter_A. The sequence goes on from CALAHA010000389.1 coordinate 3,686, forward strand.
CCATCAGGCCACGACTGCGCTCTTCAGCGGTGTCAGCAAGCCACATGCAGACCTCGCAGATCGTGCCGTCAGCCTTGATGATCTCAACCGTCGCAGTGGTGAACCCCTCAGGCTGAACGCCCACCGTTTCGTGAACAATTGATGGTGGAGCCGTGTCCCCCGTGCTGTCTTGTGCCACCGCCACGGTTTCTCGATCCACAACGGGGTTACTCGATGCACACGCAGCCAGCGCTACAAACGTCGCAGCGCCGAGAGCGAGGCGATTCACCTGCCGCCAACCGGGAGGATCCGCAACAGATGATTCCACCGGCAGAGAATGCACGCCTCGACCACGTACGCATTGGCGTCGCTCGAGCGGGAGTTGATCCGGCGCATCTGTTCCGCGGTCGACACGCAATGTCCCTGAGCCTGCAGGCCGTGCCCGAAGACGTACGTGACCAGGCGCAACTCGGTCTCTTCGCAGATCGGACAGATCGTCTTGGTCGCGGTGCCAACGTTGCGGGCCGCCCGGATCAGCTCAGGGTGCGCGTCACAGACCGCTTCTTGTCGAAGCCGACCTCGCTTGACCTCAGCTATCAGCATCCGCCGCGCGAGGCGATGGTCGATAATGCCACGCGCACCACCATCTGTCCCTTTGATCGCGCCTACCGAGAAGCTCACCGAGGTCGAGGATAGGTCGCGATCCCCACACGTGTCGCCCGCAGCGGGCACACTGGAGTCGTGGTCGCAAACATCAACTATGGAACCGGAATCCCCACCGATACCGAACTGCGCTTGAGTGGCGACGTCAGCGGTGGAAGACGGGCTGTCGAGCTGGGCGTGTCCGATGCGTACAACTCGATCGCATTCGCCGCGGCCGGAGCGAAGGCAATAGCCATCGATCCTGACGCACATCGCATCGCCGAGATGCGATCGCGCGCCGAGGCCGCCGAGGTCAGCGTGCAATGCCAGGTCGCCGATCTGGCCGACCTCGGTGAAATCACGTCCGCCACCATCGACGTCGTCTTGGCCTCCCACACCATTGAAAAGGTCGACGACCTCGGCCGCCTCCTGCGCCAGGTCCACCGCATCCTCATCCCGAGCATGCCATTCCTCATCTCCCTCACCCATCCCTTTTCTGTCGTTTCCGATGTCGCCCCGTACGGCACCACCGCCCGATCGATCAGCGACTGGTTCACCTCGCTCAACCGAGCCAACTTCCGTGTCGACCAGGTCCGCGAACTTGGCGACGCTGGCCCAGTTCCAAGCACCCTCATCCTGCGCGCCCGCAAAGAAGGCAGCTGACCCCCTGAAACCGAGCAGACCTCGGTGTGACATTGGTGTGACACGGCCCACCTCAACGAGTTGGCCAGATCAGTGCGAGACTCAAGTCATGACTGAGGTACGCGAAACACAGCTGCCGGGCGTCGGGGTACGCCACGAATTCGACACGGAGGCTGGTGACCACGTCGGTGTTGTCGTCCATCGCGACGGACGGCGCGAGATCGTTGTCTACGACAACGACGATCCGGACGCCTGCTCGACAATGGTCGACCTGTCCCCGAACGACACCCGCACGATGTCGGAACTGCTTGGTGGAAGCCAGGTCACTGAAGCGGTCAGCGCAGTTCAGCACAACATCGACGGACTGGCCATCGAATGGATCCAGCTGACGCCCAAGTCCTCGGCTGTCGATGCAACGATAATGGACGGCCAATACCGAACCCGGACCGGCGCGTCGATCGTGGCAGTGATGCGCGGCGACCAATCGATGCCGGCACCCGAGCCGTCGTTCAGATTCGCCACCGGCGACACCGTCGTCGCTGTCGGCACCGTCGACGGCCTCGCCACGCTCCGCAATCTGCTGTCCGCCTGACCCGCGCCGCAACATGCCGACCCTGATCGCTGCCGGGAGTAGCGAAGCCGCTCTTGCGTTCGTCGAGATCGGTGCAGTCGTGCTCGGCCTAGCAATACTTGCTCGGCTCGCTGGCCGCCTCGGTATTACCGCCGTGCCGCTCTACCTTATGGCTGGCCTAGCTCTGGGCGAAGGTGGGCTTGTCCAGCTCAATGTCACCGAAGACTTCATCTCCATCATCGCCGAAATCGGCGTGTTGCTCCTGCTCTTCACCCTCGGCCTCGAGTACTCCGACGTCGAGTTGCGCAACGGCCTCCGCACTGGAGTCTTGCCGGGCATCGTCGACATGTTGCTCAATGGACTTCCCGGCGTCGCAGCAGGCCTGTTACTCGGATGGTCACCGCTCGCAGCAGTGCTCCTCGGTGGCGCCACATGGGTCTCGTCGTCGGGCGTCGTATCGAAAGTGTTGAGCGACCTCCACCGACTCGGCTTCCGAGAGACCCCGGCCATCCTCAACCTGCTCGTGATTGAAGACCTTGCGATGGCTGTGTATCTGCCAGTGGTTGCAGCACTCATCGTCGGGGGCACGGTGGTCGCGACGCTGACGAGTGTCGCGATTGCCCTGGTCGTGGTCACGATCATCCTGCTGTCGGCTCTGTTCTACGGACGCAAGTTGAGCGACCTCCTGATCGGCGGGTCCGATGAGTCGCTCCTGCTCGCCGTCTTCGGCGTGACCTTGCTGGTTGCCGGCATCGCCCAGCAGCTCGAAGTTTCCGGGGCCATTGGCGCATTCCTCGTCGGATTGGCCCTGTCGGGTCAGGCCGAGAAACGCGCAATCCAGCTCATCACACCTCTGCGCGATCTGTTCGCCGCGATCTTCTTTCTCTTCTTCTCGTTCCAGGTCGACCCGGCGAAGCTGCTCGACGCACTCCTCCCAGCATTCGGACTTGCAGTCGTCACCGCGTTCACTAAAATGCTGACCGGCTGGTTCGCCGCAAAACGCGTCGGCGCAGCTCAAAAGGGTCGTTTGCGTGCCGGAGCGACGTTGATTGCCCGTGGCGAGTTCTCCATCGTGATCGCTGCGTTAGGCGCCGGCCTGATCGAGGGCCCCGAGCTCGGCGCACTCGTTGCTGGCTACGTCCTGGTCACCGCAATCATGGGCCCGCTGGCTGCCAAGTACGCCAACAACATCAAGCTCCCCACACGCAAAAAGGACCAACCAATCCCGGCTTGAGCTGTCACACCGATTACACACCGCGTTGTCACACCGCGATGTCATACCGCGATGTCAGACCGCGATGTCACACCTCAGTGTGACACGACCAGCGTTACAGGGTGATTTGGTCGGTTCGGTCGAGGCTGGTGAGGTCGTTCGACTGGATAATCGTGGGCGACAGCGTCCAAAGATTGCCGTCGATGATCATCGTGCGCTGGATGGCGGTCTCGTAGCCGTTCCAGTTCGGCCAGCACAGCTCGATGCGTTCGAAACCGCTGGTGTCGATGTCGAGCTGTTCAGCGGGAATGCCCCACCAGTTCTCGAGCTGGTCGACCGGGACCGGATCACAGAACAGGCCGGTAGCGCCACCCTGGTCTTGGGAAGTACAGAGCTGAACCTGTCCACCTTCTTGACCGATCCAGAAGAACTGGTTGTCCTCACCAAACTGCGAACCATCGATGACTTCGCAATCGGTCTGCCCGTTCGGGATGCCGTCGTCGTCAGCGTGGCTGATCCGGCCCTGTTCGGTGATCCCGTCTGCGGTCACGGTCAACACGATGGCACCAGCGAACTGGTCGCTATACGACTGCAGCGGAAGGACCGCCGTGTTGGTCGGGCCCCACCAGAGGAAGGCACGGTGGTCAAATTGCGCATCGCTAAAGCCGTCCGGCAACGTCCACACGTCAATCTCCAGCGGGTTGGCCGGGTCGCTCACATCGAACAGCGACACCTTGGTACCGGTTGTTCGACCGTCTTCGGTCGCGTCTTGGCCGACACCGATGACGAGGTCGTTGCTGATCGGATGCAGGTAGTTCGAGAAGCCCGGGATCTTGAGTTCGCCCTGGACAACCATGTTGCGAGGGTCGCTGAGGTCGATCACGTAGAACGGGTCGACTTGGCGGAACGTGACGACGTAGGCGGTGTCGTCGACGTAGCGCACCGAGAAGATTCGTTCGCCGAGCCCAAGGCCACTGACGCTGCCAATCTGTTCGAGTTGGTCACCGTTGACCTCCATCGAGACGATCTGGCTTTCGGACGATTCGGCCCATGGTGCGCCCTTCGTGGTCGCCACGTAGAAGACACCGTCACGGTCATTCATCGAAAACTGATTGAGCAGGTGTCCCTCGACGGAGCCGGATGCCTCGTACCGGGCCGCGCCAGGACCAGCAATCGAGAAGCGGTGAATTGCGGTCTCGTAATTCTCATTGAGCTGGTCGATGGTCTGGTCGTTGGTCTGGTCGTTGATGATCGGCGACCAAATGTTGGTCGACACGTAGAGGCGGTCTTGCGATGCGTAAACGGTGTCGCCGGTGGCCATCACACTGCTCGTGCCGGTCGGCGCAGCGAGGTCGGCGCCGAGGTCAAGCGTGACGATCGACAGCATGTCGAAACCACCGAAGTCGGCGGGGGCGAACACGCCGGAACAATCAACAAGCTGCCCCTCTTCGGTGCTGCCGTCGTTGCGGTCGATGCGGAACTCTGGCAGCCAGTCTTGCTCGGTTGAGTTGCGGACGACCTCACGATTCGTCTCTTCAGCCTTCTGCTCGGTGCCAGGGTTCGACGGGTAGAGAAAGCCGAGATCCTGCGGCGGCGAGGTGACGACGATTCGGGCGGTGTCGCCGATCGAGCGGGCACTGATATAGCGGCCGTCGATACTCATCGTGTTCACGACCGCAGGTGCGTCGGGGTTTGATAGATCGACTTCGATGATCAGCGTCTGCGAGCCTTGGTAGGAGCCCGGCCCAATCGGGCGACCGATTGACAAGTCTGGCTCGGGGTATCCGCCATAGAACTCTCCTTGGGCAAACACGAACGCCCGGTCGCCAGCGAGGAAGATTTCGTGACCGTAGGTGTACGACCCGTTCTGACCATTCAGAGCAACCGAACCACGCTTGGTTCCCGTCACGCCATCGGCGGCAATGTCGATGTAGTGGAGCATCTCGCCCGCAATCGCAATAATCCGATCGCCGTCGGTCTTGACGATGTCAGGCTCGTCGACGCCGTCAACCTGCACGTTTGTTGTGGAATACGTGCCGTCGCCGCCGCCTTCACTCGAGACACGGTCAGGGGCCACGGCGCCGGCATCGCTGCTCTGCGCCGTGTTGGCCTCGGCCGGAGCCTCTGTTGCTGCGGGTGCGACGTCGGTCGTCTCAAAAGCAACGTCGTCCAAAGGGCCGAAGAAACCGTCGTTGCCGAATCCGTAGGGCCCAACGCGATCGGCACCCTCGGTGTGGACATAGTCGAGAAAGGCCGAACAATCACCGAACTGCTGCAGCGCGGCGGGGGCGAAGCCGACAGGGCCCTGATTGCCACTGCCCAGGTCGGTCGATGACGGCTCGACATCCGGATCGGTTGCTGCCGGAATCCCCGCAGCCGACGTCACCGGGACAGCGGAACTTTGTGTCGACTCATCGCCCGGCGCGGTGCTGGTGCACCCCGCAGTGACGAGAGCAAGGGCGATGAGTGGGAGTCCAATCGTGCGCTTCATGATGTATTCGACGTTGTCAGATCCACCACGGTTCCCTGGGGATCCAATTTTGTGGCTCCTGGACGAAACACAGCGTCTCGTCGTCTTTCGCCACCGGTCACACTGTGCCAGACACAGTGTGACCGGTGCTCATCTGCCAGGCTTGGACACATGGGACACACCTGTTTTGACATCGAGATCACCGACAAGGTCGGCCACATCAAGATGAACCGGCCCGAAAAGGCCAATTCGATGATCGCCGAGTTCTGGAACGAACTGCCCGA
>CALAHA010000390.1 GCA_937891565.1 uncultured Ilumatobacter sp.
CACACCGGGGGCAATGATCGCATCTGTCGGGCAGCCGGCAAAGCACTCGGTGCAGGTGCCACAACCATCGTTGGCGGTCCGATCATTCCACTCGTAGCTCGCTGCAGTGATGATCGAGCCGAGGACAAAGTAGCTCCCTGCGCCGGGGAGCAGCAGGTTGGCATTCTTGCCGTACCAACCGAGCCCCGCTCGATGGGCGACGGCACGGTCGACAATCGAGTTGTCGTCGGCAAATGCAACCGCCTTGTGCCCGGCTGCACGAATCAATTTTGCAGCGGAGCGGAGTCCTGCGCGGAGCGGGGCGTAGTGATCAACCCAGGCGTACCGCCCGACTCGAGCTTGCGGACCATGTTCGGGGCCGGGCTTTTCTGGGTCGGCGTCGGTGATGTACGGGCGGGCGGCGACGATGATCGAGTGGGCGTTGACGACGGCTTGGCCCGGGTCAGTCGATCGGTCGGGGTTCCGGTACGTGAATCCCATGTCGGCGTGGAGGCCAGCGGCTTTACGTTCGTGCAGAGCGCTGCGGGCCTCCGTGAGGATCTCGGCGGAACACACACCGACGTGGGTAATCCCCCACTGTGCGACGTGGGCGGTGATCGCCTCGATCGTCGGCAGTGGTTGAGGCATGCGCACCCCGTCAGCGTACGACGGCAGGCACCAGCTCGGCTCAGACCCGGCTCAGACCCGGACGGCAACTGGGGCGCCGTAGGAACGGAACTCGTCGAGCGGCACGAACTCAGGCGTCGCTCCGATCAAACCAACACGCTGCAGCATTTTGATCGCGACGTCTTCGGGGTCGGGAATCGCCGGCACGACAGTGAGTTGCACCGGCACGTAGTCGATTGGCCCGTCGTCATTCGCGAACAGGTGGGTGACGATGCAGTCGGTGCAGGCCGTCGTGCCGGCGCCGATGCAGGTTTTGCAATCGATGGAGAAGTCGTCGCTTTCGAACATGTACTGAACACTAGAGATGGGGTGTCACAGAGTTATTTGCAGACAGACCGCACCGCCGTCAGTAAGTATTCTCTTCATCCAGCCGCCGATCTGACGTAACGTGGACTGGTGGGATCGGATCGCTACAGCGTGCGCAGCCAAGGGGCACTGCGCGTTGCTGCGGCAGCGGTGGCCCTGCTCACACTCGTCGGATGCACGTCTGACCCCGAACTCGAACAGGCCACGGTGACACCCGCCAATGCCTACACCGCAATTGTCGAATGGGAAATTGAACGGAGCGAACCCGTGCTTGATGCCGCCGGCAACGTCGAGGCGCCGGTCATCTACCTTGCCGCCGGCGCTGGGGGAACGGTCGATGTGAGCGTGCAGGCCGATGTCGTCGCCAATATCGACGGCGCTGCGGTGATCCGTTTTACCGACGATGCCCGCGACGCCCGCGACGAAGAACTAGAGAATATTCCCGTCAAGGACAACGGGATCATGATCTTGATCGACGAGTTTGAACCCGATCAAGCGAAAGTCGAAGTCCGCATCATGCGCTATCAGTCAATCGATGACAACGGCACGTGGATTCTTCAAATGACCTCCACCATTGACGGCACTGCAGTCTCATCAGCAATCCTCGCCACCGAGTAACCGACCAGGCTGTTTCAACGGCTGATCTCTTTATGAGGCTCCGGCCTGGAGCTCACCGTCCAGCAAGCCACTCACTGCTTCCAGCGCACGTATCGCATCACCTGTTGAAACAGCCTGCTCGGGATCAATCGCTGCACGCCGTAACTCGTCGAGGAGAACACGGCGGTCCCGATCATCGTCCAGAAACGGTCCGTGCACCGTTTGGGCCAGGTCGGCTGCAGCAGATGCGTCGATAATGGCGGTGCGGTACTCCTCGGCCTCCCAAGCGTGGCGCGCCATCAGGATGCGTTGCCGAGCGCCTGCCAGCGCATCGACTGATGCTCCTTCAAACTTGCGGGCTTCGCGGATGGCCCGAACGAACACTGCGAGACCTGGCAGATAGATCGCTGTCAAGATCATCATGCTCACCTCGGGCGCAAGGGAGATCGGGGTGGCGACTGCCCCTCCGAAAACCCAAGCAAGCTGAAACCTCGTCTCGTATCGCGCACCCGCACGTCCGAGCAGCGCCTCGGGCGCCCTCCGCTGCAACAGACTGTCGAATGCATTGCGGCCGAGCGTGGTGGACAGGCCAACGAGCGCTGCGATCACGACGAGCAACGGCGTGGACACGCCAAGTATCCCGACAGCCGTGAACGCTGCGGGTGCAGCGATGGCCAACCCGATTAACTGCTGTTCGCTGAACCGCCGACGGAGCAGGCCAATCACGGTGTGGCCCGTGAAGGCTCCGATTCCGTAACACGCTGCAGCGAGTCCGTAGATGACTGCAGGCTGGCTATCGCGCCGCAACGTAAACGCCAGCGTGAACAAAAAGAATCCGACGGCAGCACGGATCGCCATCATGCCGACTGATGCAACAAGCACAACGGGCAGGTGGGTTTCGGCATATTCGACGTCGTCGGTCGCGACGACGACATGCTGCGGCGTACGGACCTGGAGTACAACGACCGAGGCGAGCGCAAACAGGACCGCGCTGACACGCAGCGTCCAGCCTGGCCCGCCGACCGCCAACAACCCAGCTGCCGCGCCTGCACCAATGGCTGCGGTGATGCTCGCCAGGCGCGCAAGCCGCGCGTTGGTTGCCACCAGTTCGTCAGGGTCGTCGACCAACTGCTGCACCAGGGTCTGTTTCACGACGCCCGATGCCTTGCTTGCGATCAGCAAGATGAGCGCAAGTGGATAGAACGTCAAGTCGAGCAGGAAGCTGACCATTGCCATGCAACTGACGGCACGCAGCAGATAAAAGATCGACGCAACAAAGCGTTGCGACCGTCGAAACCGGTCGACGGCGGGTCCAACGAGTGGGGCCAGTACCGCAAGCGGCGCCATCGTCACCAGCAGGTACAACAACACCTGCTGCCGAGATGCATCCGGGCTGATGTTGAAGAACAACGATCCGGCGAGGCTGACCGTGACGAACGCATCAGCGGAGCCCGACAAGCCGTGCGCAACGGCAAGCGGAATGATCGGGCCGTCGCCGACCAGGATGTGTCGAACGCGTTGGCGCAACGGCGGCCGACGCTCCAACCTGGCTTCTGTCGAACTCCCGGGGCCGACCTGCATCACCCTCTATCTTTGCCGACGGCGCCCCTCGCGTGTTGAACGGTGCTGCATGACTACGTCGCCCCAGCTCAGAGCACACAGCATTCTCTGTGACACCCCATCTCTATGGTGGAACACATGGTCGTCATGGAGTTTGAGGCATGTGCAAAGGAGTTGGCTCGAGCGGCCAATCCCACGCCTGCCGTCACCTCCGCTACCCGTGCGCTGCGGCGGTTCCGCGCCGAACAGTTGTCCGAGATTCATGCCGTCGTCGAGTCGGGTGCGTACTTCGTCGACGGCTACCGGTCACCGACCGCGTGGCTTGCGGACGTCACCCGCGAAGGCTTCGGGCAGTGCAAGGGCACCCTGCGACTCGCCGAGCGCATTGTCCACATGCCCCTGATACAAGCATCGTTCGGCAACGGCACGCTCTCAGAAACTGCGTTGCGATTGCTGACCGACTCCTGGGCGGCGCACATCGCCGATGTCTTCGAGCGCGACGAAGCAATGCTCCTTCGCTGGGCGACCTCGCTGCCGGCTGCCGACCTGAGATTGTTGCTCGACACGTGGCGAATGCACGCTGATCCCGACGACGAAGCGGCGACCGCAGCTGACCAGTTCGACGCGCGATCGCTGCACCTCTCGAAGATGCTCGACGGCGTCGGACAGCTTGATGGCACGCTCGACCCAGAGGGCTACGCGCTGGTGCACGAAGCGATTCGAGCGCTCTCCCAACGTGGCGAAGACGAGCCTCGTACAGCGGCGCAGCGACGTGCCGATGCGCTCGTCCAAACGGCGAAGATGGCAATCGAATCGTTCGAACCCATTCCCGGCCAGAAACGTCGCAAGCCGACCGTCATCGCAACCTCTGCCAACGACGACCTCTGCGAATCAACTGGCGGCGGAGGCCTCGACACCGGAGGTGGCCGTTCAATCGTTCCGATCTCGACCGTGCGACGAATGGCCTGCGACTGCGAGATTCATCGCTACATCTCAGATCCGGTCGGCCACATCATCGACTTCGGCCGCAAGCGCCGAATCGTGAGTGACGTTCAGTTCGACCTCCTCATGATCCGAGATCACCGATGCCGCTGGCCCGGCTGCGGGGTACCGGCAGCTGGCTGTGATGCCCACCACGCCACGCACTGGCTCGATGGCGGCGAAACGAAGCCTGACAATTTGATTCTTCTGTGTTGGTATCACCACCATCTACTCCACGACCAACACTGGAGTATCGAGCCCCTCGGGGCCGGCTACTTCACTTTGCAGATGCCCGATGGACGGCGACGCGATTTGCGTCCGCCCTTGATCGGCGCTGCAATGCCGGCCCCTCCACCAAGCTGACTCGGTTCACACCGGCGCGATCGCTCGCTAGAGAATGGCGAGGAGGGCGTTGCTTGGCACGACGTTGGCGCCGTCGGCTCGAACATCACGAACAATTTCGGCATCGTTGGTGACCACCACAACCGCACGAGTTGTCGGCACTCGCTTCACCTCGTTGCGGATCACGTCGTCGGCAATAACACCCTCGGGCGAATAAACAACTCGAATGAGCCGTCGACGGTCGGCGTAGGCCCCGACGATCGATGCACCATCGAACACGACGGTCACATCAGTGCCAAACCTGCGGGCCAAGTTCTCGAGCGCGTCGAGTAGGGCGGCGCGTTGCCGTTCGAGCGGACGATTCGGCCAGCCCAACTTGGCAACGTTGTAGCCGTCGATCAGCATCTGCGCGTCGGATCGAGCGAGATGTTCGGCTGCCTCAGACGAACTCCCGATGACGCCGCCAGGGAGCGTGACGGGCGTGCGATTGCCCCGAGCCTGCTGCGCTCGGGACGGTGAGCGAACGGCGGCTGTCGGGGCCGACAGCAGTGCTTCGAGTTGCTCGGCGAGGGCCCGAGCGGCCGAGGCTGCTGCTGCCACTTCGGCCGAGTTGTCGAGCACCGGTTCCGCCAGGGCAGGCTGTTGCGAGGCAGGTTGGCGGCGCGCTGCGGTGAGCTGATCGTTGACCGTCACCCACTTTGCCTCTGCTGCGGCCTCTCGGTCGCGGGCGTGGCGCACGTCCATCCGGGCGTCGAGTAGTTCAGTTCGCATCTCGAGGACGATCTCTTCAGACTTGACCAGTTCGGCCCGAAGGTCGTCAATCTCGGTCGACTGCATCTGCACGACCTCGTCTCGGTGCACCAACTCGGCTTGCGCCCGGACCGCTGCTTGTTCAGCTGCTTCGCGGCGCTTCTCGGCCCGCTTCAGCTGTGTCTTGAGGTCAACGTCCTCGACAGCGGCATCGGCGACGGCGGCGAGAACGGCAGCCTGCTGCTCCCAGCCTTCGGCGCCGGCCAGCCAGAGTTGCCCAATCTCGTCGACGAGTTCGGGCGGCGCTCCGGCGGACAATCGGGTGCGGAAGAGAGGATCGCCCTCAATACAGCGACGGAGCCGGCCCAGGGCCGAGTTCGGAAGGCGAGGCTTCTTCAAGAAGGGCCTGAGGTCCTTCGGAAACGCCAAAGCCGGCTTGCGCTTTTGACCTTCGGCCGCCATCAAGATGGCGAATTCGAGCGCGCTGCGAAGATGCCGGTGTTCGATCCCGGCGCCCTGCTGCTCGTCCATAATCTGACGCTATCGCACTCGGTTCATCGACGTTCTCGACGCCTATCGAACAATTGTTTGACTTTGCACGGGTATTCGTGGTTCAGTTCTTTGATGTCAATTGGGAGCGTTGTTCCGTTCGTGCAACGATCATTCGACGAACTCGGGCGGCCGCTGAGTGACGTCACGTTCTGCATCGTCGACCTCGAAACCACGGGAGGTAACCGGCAGGAGGATTTGATTACCGAGATCGGCGCCGTCAAAGTGAGAGGCGGCGAAGTGCTTGGCACATTCCAGACGTTGGTCAATCCGGGGCGAGCGATCCCACCAATGATTACGGTCTTGACCGGCCTGAGCGATGCGCTGGTCGCCAAGGCGCCACGGATCGAGACGGTGCTCCCCGCCCTGCTCGAATTCATGGGCAATACAGATGCTGGCGGCACCGTGATCGTCGGCCACAACGTCGGGTTCGACGTCGCCTTCATCCGTGCTGCGCTCGAGCGCAGCGGGCGCCCCCGGTTGGAGGGAACGATCATCGATACCGTTGCGTTGGCTCGGCGTTTAGTCCGTGACGAGGTGCCGAACTGCAAGCTCGGCACGCTTGCTTCGCGGCTCCGCCTCGCGCACCAGCCGAGCCATCGGGCGCTCGACGATGCGTGGGCCACCACCGATCTGCTGCACTTTCTGATCGAGCGAGCTGCAGGGATGGGCGTGCTCGGCCTCGACGACCTGATCGCGTTGTCGAAGCTCGCGGGTCACCCCCAGGCCGCCAAGTTGAAGATGACAGCCGACCTGCCGCGCAGCCCCGGTGTGTACATGTTCTGTGGGCACCAGGGCGAGGTGCTCTACGTCGGCAAGGCAACCAACTTACGCCAGCGAGTGCGAAGCTATTTTGGCAGCGACGATCGGCGCAGAATTGGTCCGATGCTGCGCGAGACACAAACGGTGCGGCACCTGCCTCTGGCTGACCCGATCACCGCCGAAGTCATCGAACAGCGACTCATCGCCAGGCTGCTCCCCCGTTTCAATCGAGCCGGCACGAGCGCAGATAAGTACTGCTACGTCAAGCTCGACATCGACACCCCCTGGCCACGGCTGTCGATTGTCAAGGACCCCGCCAAGCAGGGGCTGCATCTCGGTCCGTTGCCTTCTCGGAAGATGGCGAATCTGGTGGTCGAGGCAATCCAGAGTGCAATCCCTCTTCGCCAGTGCACCGCCCGGCTCGGTCGAAACTACGTTGCACCCGACGATGCGCCGACGTGCAGCGCTGCCCAACTCGGTGTTGCACATTGCCCGTGTTCGGGCACCGCCGATCCAGCCGAGTACGCCCGTGCAGTCGAAATAGCGCGGCGGACCATGACCGGAGATCCGGCGATCGTCATCGACCGACTCCACGAAAAAATGGCTGCATTGGCGTCGCAGCAACGTTTTGAAGAAGCCGCCGTGATGCGCGATCGATTGCAGACTCTGCTTGGAGCCATCAAACGGCATCGTCTCGTCGAGACGTTGCGGTCCGCCGATCGAGTCACGATCACTCTCGGGGACTCGACATGGGTGGTCGATCAAGGCCGGCTCGTCGACGTCGCCCAGCGCGGCACCGTCGGTCGTGCGCTCCCCGTCGAACCCCCTGCCCCAACGTCGCTGGGCACTCCACTCCCCCGAGAAGCGATCGACGAGGCACTCGTCCTCGCCAAATTCTTCGAGAAACGAGCCGATGACCTCCTCACTACGTCCACCGGCGACTGGGACTTCCCCGTGGCCGCTATCGACAGGGTGCAGCCGATCCACCGGCTGGGTCAGACGCCCGAGTGTTCGATTCGGCAACCCTGCGTGTCGATGGCGAGCATCTTGGCGTGGCCGCCATCGGGCATCGACAGCGCCACCGACTCGGCGACCGTGCTGTCGCACATGAAGCCGATGGTCGGGCCACTGCCCGACAGCCACGTGGCCCAAGCACCTGCCGCCATACCAGCGTCCATCGCCTCGGCGGCACCGGGCACCTCGGGGATCCGGCCGGCCTGATGGATCCTGTCGGCTGTCGCGCCGATGAGCATGGTCGGGTCGTCAGTGGCAATCGCCGCGACGAACTGGACCGATCGACCGATGTTGTGAACGGCTGCCGCGAGTTCGACGGTGGTGCCGAGTGCCTTGCGCGACGCATCGGTCGATGTCGTCACATCGGGCACCCATGCGACGAAGGATGCTGCGGCAAAGGTCGGGCCGACCGGGATGCGAATCGCACGCCCGTCGACAAAGGCCGTCACTCCTCCAAAGAGCGACGCTGCGACGTTGTCACCGTGCCCCTCAAGGCCGGCTGTCAAGTCAAGAATCTCGTTGGAGCGCGCTGCGATCGAGTGTTCTTGTTGGACCACTGCGAGAGCGGCAGCTCCGACTCGAGCCGCACCGCTGAATCCAAGGCCTCGGGCCATTGGAATGTTGCATCGAATCCACATTGGGCCGGTGCCGCCGAGCGCCTCGAAGGCAATCCGGCCGGGGTGATGCTGGTCAAGTTGCTGCGCACCAGCGGGCGCCTCGCCCATGCCGCAGTCGGCAAACAGGCTGAGGGCCATGCCGAGTACATCGAAGCCGGCGCCGAGGTTGGCTGACGACGCAGGTGTCCGAACGAAACCGGTTGTCACGACTCGCCCGCCGCCGACTGAGAGATCTCTACCATTTTGGTGAGGGTTGCCGTTGCCCGACCGTCGTCGATTGCTGCGCGGGCGAGTTCGAGCCCAGCAGCCACGGTGTCGGCACGTCCAGCGACAACCAGTGCAGCGGCAGCATTGAGGACCACGATGTCGCGGTGCGGCCCGAGGTCTCCGGCGAGGACCCGCCGGACGACTTCGGCGTTGGTTTCAGGCGAGCCGCCCCGGATGTCGTCAGCGGTTGCTGGTGCAAGACCGAGATCTGCCGGATCGATCGTGAACTCAGAAACGTCACCCTCACGAAGCGCCAGCACCGTCGAGGGCCCGGTGGTTGTCAACTCGTCGAGCCCTCCCCCGTGCACCACCCAGGCAACATCGAGGCCCTGCTGCGCGAGCGCATCGACCATTGGCCGAGCGAATGTCGGGTTTGCCACACCGATCAACTGCCGTTTGACCCGGCCAGGGTTCGCCATCGGGCCGAGCAGGTTGAACGCTGTTGAAACACCCATCTCGCGGCGCGGCGGGCCGGCAAATCGAAAGGCTGGATGGAAGGCCGGCGCAAAGCAGAAACCGATTCCCGCTTCGCGGACACAACGGGCAACTCCCTCCGGCGACAATTCGAGGTGGACGCCGAGCAGTTCGAACACGTCGGCCGTTCCGGCCTTGGACGATGCTGAGCGATTGCCGTGCTTGCAGACCGGCGCTCCTGCTGCTGCCGTGACGATCGCGGCCATCGTCGAGACATTGATTGAATGCGAACCGTCGCCGCCTGTTCCGACGACATCGACGCAGTCAGCTCGTTCGATGTCGGTCAATGGCACGATCGACGCTGCGTCCATCACAGCACCGAGCATCGCTGCGAGCTCTTGGGCAGTTTCGCCTTTCGCCCGGAGAGCCACGACGAAGCCAGCGATCTGGGCAGGCGTGGCATCGCCCGCGAGAATCGTTGACATCGCAGCGCCGGCTTGATCCGCCGTGAGATGGTTGCCTGCAATTAACTCATTCAAGAGCGCGGGCCAGCCACCGAGAGCTTGGAGAGTCAGCATGATGAGATCGTAGGTCGCCGACCTCTCAGGTCGGCGCGACGTTCAACTGACCTGGCGTCGTTGACGAAT
>CALAHA010000391.1 GCA_937891565.1 uncultured Ilumatobacter sp.
GGTAAGCACCAGTACGCCCGTGATGAGCGCAAGACCGATCATGAGCGCTGATGCAGTGGCGGCCGTGCGTTGAGGGTTTCGACTGGCGTTGTCGCGTGCGAGGCGCCCATTCAGCCCGCGAGCCATCTCGACTGGAGCACCCAAGAACCGAGTCGCCGCAGAGGCGAACAGGACGCTCAACATTGCAACACCGACGAAGAGGAGCGCTGCGCCGAACCCGAGGAGTGCCAGTCGAGGAGCCGTGCTGAGTGAACCGAAGAGCCCAAACAGGGTCAAGGCAACACCGAGCGTAAACACAATTCCGCCGAACAGAACGCGACGGTGGCGCGATCCTTCGGTGGTGGCGGCTGCTCCATCGCGAAGTGCAGCAAGAGCAGGAATCCGCTGAGCAACAAACGACGGCAGTAGCGCTGAGCCAACGGTCACGCCGATACCGAGGAAGAAGACGATGATGATTGTCCGGGTCTTAAAAAGCAACGGTCCGTCCGGGAACTCACCGCCACCCTGCGAGAACAAGTATTTGAGCAACGTAGCGATACCGATGCCGCCGAAGAGCCCGATGATCGAAGCGATGATGCCGATGATCAGTGCTTCGATAAGGACCATACGGGTGAGCTGTTGTCCTGTCGCTCCAATGGACCGAAGGAGCCCAAACTGCCGGATGCGCTGGCTGATCAGGATCGCGAATGTGTTGTAAATGATGAAAATCGAAACGAACAACACCACCAAAGCAAACCCAAGTAGCACGTTTCCGAAGATGTCGATGAACTCGTTGAATTCACCGCTCTGCTCATCGATCAGGGTTGTGCCGCTGACAACTTCGAGCGTTGCGTCGTCGCCGAGTGCGGCTTGCACAGCGCGCAGCAGTTCAGTATTACTGACGTCATCCTGACCATTCACGATGACACCATCGATCTCACCTGGTGATCCCATGAGTGTCTGCATTGTTGGGAGGTCAAAAAGGTTGAAGTAGGCACCGGCAAGTGCGTCGGAGTCGCCGAAGCTCACGATGCCTGACACTTCCATGTCGAGCAGTTCATCGATCCCTGGTCCTGAGACCTGGACCTGATCACCCACGGCGAGACCCTCGGTCTCTGCCTGGGTAGCGTCGATCGCTACCTGATTCCCAGAGGGAGCCTGTCCATCGCGCAACGCGAACGAAGAAGCGACCGAGGGGCCAGCCCACGAATTGGCGAACACTGGTGGGCCCTGGGGTCGGTTTACCTCGCCGTCGGCGCCAACGGTGTAGACCTGGAAGAACGCAGCGAGACCGGCCTCGGCATATTCGACCTCGGGCAGGGCGGCAACCGTGTCGAAGATATCCTCAGAGATTCGAATGGCCTCTTCGCCCGTCGAGAGGTCACCTTCGATACCGCGCACTTGGGCATCTATGCCCGAAAAGGCGGTTGCGGTGATGTCGCTGAAAATGGCGCGCAGGCTGTCGGCGAGCAGGAAGGAGCCGCTCACGAACGACACGCCGAGAACGATGGACAGCAGCATGAGGAACAGCCGTCCTTTGGTAGCCGCAATATTGCGGCGGACGAGTTTGGAGATCATCGTTCGTCCTCAGGCGCCCAGCGAGCGCATGTAATTGTAGATGTCGTCGGCGTTTGGGTCGACCATCTCCGACGTGATCTTGCCGTCTTCCAAGAAGATCGCGCGGTCGGTGTAGCTGGCGCCGAGGGGATCGTGGGTCACCATGACGACGGTCTGGCCAAGCTCGCGTACCGCAGTCCTCAGGAAGTCAAGGATCTCGTGACCGGTCTTGCTGTCCAGGTTGCCGGTCGGTTCGTCGGCGAAGATGATGTCGGGCTGACCAACCAGGGCACGAGCCACCGCAACACGTTGTTGCTGGCCGCCGGACAGTTCGTTGGGCCGGTGATCCAGACGGTCCCCAAGGCCGACCGCGGTGACAACCTGGTTGAACCATTCAGGGTCGGGTTTACGCCCCGCCAAGTCGAGAGGAAGCACCATGTTTTCTTCTGCCGAAAGGGTGGGCACCAGGTTGTATGCCTGAAACACGAAGCCGATGCGGTCTCGCCGCAGAAGTGTCAGCTTCTTTTCGCTGAGCGTGGATAGGTCGACACCTCCAACGACCACGTCGCCACTCGTTGCCCGGTCCAGGCCTGCCATGACGTGCATCAGGGTGGATTTCCCTGACCCCGAGGGTCCCATTACTGCGGAGAACTGTCCGCGGCGGAACTCGGCGTTCAGTCCGTCGAGTGCACGGACCTCGGTTTCGCCAGATCCGTAGATCTTCATGACATTGGTTGCAGAAGCGATGACGGCACCGGTCATGGTGTCTTGACTCATTATGGTTTCTCTCGCAGGC
>CALAHA010000392.1 GCA_937891565.1 uncultured Ilumatobacter sp.
GCATGATGAACAACTTCGACGCCAGATGCTCGACGAGGTTCGGCCGGCAGGGGCACTGTCGCCGGACGTCAGAGGCGTCTCGCCGGACGTCAGCGGCGTCTCGCCGGACGTCAGCGGCGTCTCGCCGATCGACGACGCGGTGTCCGATGGGCCGTTGTCCGATCCGGCTGGCTGACTGATAGATTGTCGCTCCAGACGCGGACGTGGCTCAGTTGGTAGAGCGCAACCTTGCCAAGGTTGAGGTCGCCGGTTCGATCCCGGTCATCCGCTCCAGAACCCCTCAGTTTCGACTGAGGGGTTCTTCGCTTTTTCGCCGGGTGTCAGAACTCAGGGCGCACCCAAATTGTTGATTACGGCACAATCGCTTGGCTTCCGCGCATCGTCACGTAGGCTTCATCGATCCCCCGAAAGGACCTGCTCTATGACCTCGAATTCCGTGCTGACTCACCGCAATGTTGGTGTCCTCTCGATCGAAGCGGTCGAAGCGCCCGAGGTTGTGACCTCAGCGTGGATCGACGAGCAACTCGCCGTCACTTACGAACGCACCGGGATGAAGGCAGGGACGCTGTCTGATTTGGCCGGTATCGAATCTCGTCGCTGGTGGCCGGCAGACGTCACGTTCGACAAGGCCGCGGCACTGGCAGGGCGTAAAGCGCTCGACCGCTCCGGCATCGATCCGTCGCAGGTTGGCATGCTCATCTCGACGTCGGTGTGCAAGCACCACCTCGAGCCGTCGATTGCCTGCTCGGTTCACCACCAGCTTGGCTTGGCTCCGAGCTGTCTGAACTTTGACGTCGCCAACGCTTGCCTCGCGTTTGTCAACGGCATGCAGATAGCTGCCGCCGCAATCGATTCGGGCGCTATCGATTATGCGCTCGTTGTCGACGGCGAAGGCAGCCGGTACACCCAGGAGCAGACGATCGCGCGGCTGCAGCAGCCCACGACCGAAGCCTCAGATATCTTCGCCGAATTCGCATCGCTCACACTGGGCTCCGGTGCGGCCGCTGCGCTGCTGTGCCGGATGGACAAGCATCCTGATGCTCACCGCCTCGTCGGTGGTGTGGCTCGTGCGGGTACCGAGCACCACAAGCTATGCATTGGTGATCTGGAAGCGATGTACACCGACACCCACGCGCTGCTGATTGCGGGCCTCGACCTGGCTGAAGCCGCGTGGAAGAACGCCGGTGCTGACTTCGACTGGGAAGCGGGTATGGACTGGTACATCGTCCACCAGGTCAGCTCCGTGCATACGCGTCTGCTCTGCGAACGGTTGGGTATCGACCACAAGCGGGCCCCGCAGACCTTCCCGACCAACGGCAACGTCGGCCCTGCCGCGATCCCGATGACGCTCGCCAGTGTCTCGGACAAGATTGCTCCGGGCGAACGCGTGCTGCTGATGGGCATCGGCTCAGGGCTGAACACCAGTTACACCGAAATCGTCTGGTGAGCGTTCGGTCTTGGGTTCCGGACCAGCCCACAGAGGACGACCTCAAGTCGTGGCATCTTGACCCAACATGGTCGCGGGTGCTCGAGGTCGCGAGCCATGACGGCTCCACCTACCAATGGCACGTCCTCGACTCGGGTCCAACACTCGACGGGCCGTCTGAAGCAACAATGGTCTGTGTCCACGGCAACCCGACGTGGGCGTACTCGTGGGCGACGTTCCTCCGGAAGTTTGGTACCCGTTGCAGGGTGATCGCCATCGACCAGCTCGGGATGGGCTTCAGCGAGCGAACTGAGCTGCGCCGCTACGCCACACGTGTTGCCGATCTCGATGACGTGATTGAGGCGCTCGACATCGACCCGGCGACGCCATTCACACTCGCTGCCCACGATTGGGGCGGGGCGATTGCCATGGGCTGGGCGGTCGACCGCGCCAATCGAGTCGACGGCATGGTGCTGTGTAACACCGGAATCGGTGTGCCTGAGGGTCGCAAGTCGCCAGGTCTGATCAGACTCGCAGCTGCTGGCCCACTGCGCGACTTCGTGTGCCGGCAGACACCGATCTTCGTCAGCGGAACGACCCGACTCTCAGGTGGCCGGATCAATGCTGTTGACCGCGCCGCATTCGCAGCACCGTATTCGTCTGCCAAAGCCCGTGCTGCAGTGGCTGACTTTGTGGGCGATGTCCCGTTGCACGCAGGCGGGGGGCATCGCTCCGACGCAGCGCTGGCCGAGGTCGCCGCCAAGCTCGGAGCGATAACTGCACCGGTCTTGCTGGCCTGGGGAGCAGCCGATCCCGTCTTCAACGACGACTTTGCGGCCGATCTTGCCAAGCGGATTCCGACTACGAGTCTGCAGCGTTTCCCGTTGGCAAACCACCTCGTCATGGCCGAGGCTGATGTTGCGTCAGTCGTTGACGACTGGCTGAGCGACCTTGTTGGCGGCCGTGCTGGCGATCGTGCTGGCGATCGTGCTGGCGATCGTGCAGAGAACGTTGTTGACGATGGTGTAGTACCGACAGCTGTTTCGGCAGCGGCGAAACCGCTCTGGGCGGCGCTCAACGAGCGTCGAGCCGATACGTCTCCGGCGTTTGCGGATATGGCATCCGGACAGTCGATCAGCTGGGCCGATTTCGCCGATCGCGTCGATGTTGTCGCTGCACAACTGGCAGATCGTGGCTTGCGCGCCGGCGAGCACGTTGCAATGCTGACCCCTCCCGGAGTCGATCTCGTCGTTGCGGTGTACGGCGTCTGGCGCGCTGGCGGCGTCACAGTCGTGGCTGATCGAGGGTTAGGCCTGCGTGGCCTCGGACGTGCCGTGCGGAGCACCCGACCGAGCTGGGTTGTTGGTCCGAGCCGAGCGTTGCGCGCCGCAAAGACACTGCGTTGGGCGCCTCGCGCCAACCTCGTCGATGTCGATGCACTCATGGCGCAAGCAGCCGTCGGCTCGGCGTCGCTGAAGACCGAACCTGCGGTGGACGATCTTGCTGCGATTCTTTTCACCTCAGGTGCCACAGGCCCGGCAAAGGGTGTTCGGTATCTCCACGGTCAGCTCGCAGCGCAACGCGACGCACTCGCTGCGACGTACGAGATCACGCCAAACGACAGCTTGGTGGCCGCATTCGCTCCGTTTGCGCTCTACGGACCCGCACTCGGAATCTCCACAGTGCTGCCTGATTGCGACGTCACCAAGCCGGGCGAGCTCACCGCGGTGGCACTCGACGCGGCCTGCCGGCGGCTCGGGGCCACGCTCGCGTTTGCGTCGCCCGCCGCGCTTGCCAACGTGCTCGCAACAGCCGGATCGTCAACGGCGGGGCTCGACGGGCTCAACGGGCTGCGCACAGTAATGTCTGCCGGTGCCCCTGTGCCCGCTGAGACGCTCACTGCGTTGTCGGTGTTTGCTCCGAACGCATCGTTCCACACGCCGTACGGAATGACCGAAGTGCTTCCCGTCGCTGATATCAATCTTGAGGGGATTACTGCTGCCGCCGGCGGAGATCCGATCGGCGGTGTTTGCGTCGGTGCTCCGGTCCCGGGTGCATTCGTCGAGATTCTTGCGCTCGGATTTGATTCTGCTGCGCCGCCGACGCCGTTGTCCAATGGCAAAATGGGCGAGATCGTCGTCTCGAGCCCCTGGGTGTCTGACGGCTATCACGGCCTCTGGGCCATTGAGCGTGCTGCCCGGCTGCAGCGCGGCGACGGCAAGGTCTGGCACCGTTCCGGAGATGTTGGCCACCTCGACGGTGCGGGCCGACTGTGGGTCGAGGGCCGTGCGGTGCACAACATTGACAGCTCCGAAGGTGTGATCACCTCGGTTCCAGTCGAACGTCTTGTCGAGACGTCGCTCGAGCTCGCTCGAGTTGTCGCCGTCGGCGTCGGCCCTGCCGGTCGTCAACAACTCGTGGTGGTCATCGAAGACCCGCACGGTGCTGATGGCTTGGCATCAACAGATCTGACGGCTCGGGTGCGCTCAGTCGTCAACCACCCGGTTGCAGCCGTGCTGAGCCGTCGATCGTTGCCGGTCGACATCCGCCACAACGCAAAAATCGACCGCACGGCGGTAGCTGGTTGGGCTGATGACGTGCTCGCTGGTCGCTCGAGTCGCCGTTTCCGGCGGGGGTAAATGTGCGCATTCTGGTCACCGGTGCGTCCAGTCTGATTGGTGACGGCGTGGTACGAGCCCTTGCGGCGCGCGGTGACGAAGTGGTTTGCCTCCAGCGCAGCCCTGTCAACGGACTCGCAGCGCTCGACGGAGTTGAACAGCAACTGGGCGACATCAGAGATCAAGCTGCCGTCGAGCGTGCGGCGCAGGGCTGCAACGGCATCATTCACTTGGCCGCGAAAGTCGGTGTGGTGGGCGAGCGCGACGAGTTCCTCTCGATCAACGTCGAGGGCACTCGGAACCTGCTCCAAGCCGCGACCAGGTCCGCGGAAAATTCGGTGGCCAATTTGGCGATCACTCGTTTTGTTCATGTGTCGTCTCCATCGGTCGCACATGGCGGCGAAGCCATCATGGGTGAGGCGGCGACACCACCGGTGACCGGCCGAACCCGCGCCTGGTATGCCGAATCGAAAGCGATCGCCGAATCGATTGCTGTGGAAGCGAACGGGCCGCAGCTCGGCGTCGTTGTCATTCGTCCTCACCTCGTTTGGGGCCCGGGTGACACTCAGCTCGTGGGCCGCATCGTCGAACGAGCTCGACAAGGTCGGTTGGCATTGGTTGGCGGGGGCAGAGCACTCGTCGACACGACCTACATCGACAACGCTGTGAGTGCGCTTATGGCGGCACTCGACGCGGTGAGTCCTGGTGCGAGCTGCGCCGGCCGGGCCTATGTCATTGCCAACGGTGAACCGCGCCCGATCCGTGACCTCGTTGCAGGGATCTGCGCTGCAGCAGGTGTCACGTTCGAGCCTCGAGATGTGCCGCTGGGCGCAGCACGTACGATCGGCTCGTTCCTCGAACGTGCCTGGCCGAAGCTTCCGAACCGGATACGCCGCGGTGAGGTCGAGCCGCCCCTGACGCGATTCGTTGCTGAACAGCTCGGCACGGCGCACTGGTTCGACCCGCGTCCGGCAGCGCTCGACCTGGGTTGGGAGCCAACGGTTTCGATCGACGACGGTCTCGAACGGCTCGCCACTTGGTTCAGAAAAAACCCCTGATCAACGAGTTCTCGCCGGTATCGTCACATCAAGTGGCGACGTGGCCGAGTGGTTTAGGCAACGGATTGCAACTCCGTGCACATGGGTT
>CALAHA010000393.1 GCA_937891565.1 uncultured Ilumatobacter sp.
CGTCAGCCGGCAGTTCTGGGACCTCGTAGCGTTCGAGAATCTCGTCGATGAACGCCCGATGGGTGTCAGGGATAAGTTTTGCGATGTCTTCGAGCGTGTAGCCGCCGTCTTCGTCGCCGGCGTACTTGGCGGGCACGATCAGGTCGACACCGTACGGACGGTTGCCGATCTCGGCCTCGATCCATTCGAGGTCGATCTCGAGCTGCTGCGGCGAGTGCGCAACCGCACCGAGCACGCCGAGGCCGCCGGCTTTACTCACCGCGGCGACGACGTCACGGCAATGGCTGAAGGCGAAGATGGGGAACTCGATTCCGAGCAGTTCGGTGGCGGCTGTCTTCATGGAGCCCATTGTGCCGCGTGCCGCCATCTCGGTCGGGATCGGACGACACTCGGCCTAGCAATCTGGAACGAGTGCGGTCGTCTTCGTGCTCTCGGTGTCGGGTCTGACACGATCGGCAGATGCCACGATTGAACGAAGTGTCCCGCAAGGAGAATGAGTCGCCACTCGTCGAGCGGATGTACGGGGTCCTCTTCGGCGATCGCGACCCCGTCGACGAGCCGGGGACGGCCACCGGTACCCCGGGCGACTGGTGGACGGTCTTTGCCAACGATCACGCAGTGTTCGAACACGCGGTGCAGGGTTTCGGCTTGTACCGGCACGCCGCGCTTGACCCGATGCTCCGCGAGCTCGGTCAGACGCGCGCTGGCTGGTTAGTCGGGAGCCAGTTCGTCTACTCGCAGCACTGCAAGTCAATGCGTGGGCTCGGCGCGACCGAAGAGCAGATAGCTGGTATCGCTGTCGGCGCCGGTGCGCCCTGTTGGAACGAACTTGAACGCCTCGTGCTCGGATATGCCGACTGTCTCGTCACCGGCCAGGGCCGGGTGCCCGACGCGATCTTCGACGGCCTTCGCGCCCACCTGCCCGACGCGCAGATTCTGGAGCTGACCTACATCACGTGCCTGTATTCGCAGCACGCGGTGATGTCGAAGGCGCTGCGGACGGAGTTCGACAATGTCAATGAGCGCATCGTTGAGGTCGCTGCGCCAGACGACTTCGACCCGCGCGACATCGTTCGAGACATCAGCGTGCCAGACAGAGCGGACGAGGGACCGATGATGGAAGAGACAGATGCGGGCTCAGATGCGGGAGAAGAAGAATGAGTGATGTTCTGTTCTGCACCGACACGTTTTGGAAGGCCTGGGGCGATCAGGTCACCGCCATTGCGTCGGACATCGAGACAGTGTTACTTGTCGACGATGAACCCGTTGCCGACGCCGACCTCGAACGAATCACCATTGCGTTCTTCTCCCACGACGCCTGGCCGGAACGTGCAGGGAACTATTTCGGCGTGGCGTTGCGAGCCGACAATCTGGCTTGGCTGCACTCGATGTCGGCCGGTGTCGACAGCCCGATCTTCCAGACGCTCAAGGATCGTGGCGTCCGCCTCACGAACTCGTCGGGTTCGAGCAGCGCGCCGATTGCTCGCACCGTGATGATGTACCTCCTCGCCCTGGCCCGCGATCTCCCGCGGATGATGCGCGCCCAGGCCAACGCAGAGTGGGCGTGGGATCGATGGAGCGAACTCGAAGGCAAGAGCGTCGCGGTGATTGGCTACGGTCCGATCGGCCAGGAAGTCGTTCGCCTGACCACGGCGTTCGGGATGCAACCCGTCGTCGTCCGCCGCGAGGCTCAGGGCGACGAAACTTGTCCTGTCCGTCCACTCGCCGAACTTGCTGCGGTGATGGCCGACGTCGACGCAGTCGTTCTCGCATTGCCGCTCAGCGACGACACGCGCAACATCATCTCTGCTGACGTGATCGGCGCGATGCAAGCGCACGCGTTTTTCGTCAACGTCGGGCGTGGCGAGCTCGTCGATCAACCGGCCCTGACCAAGGCGCTGGCGTCTGGCAAGCTTGGTGGTGCCGGCCTCGACGTGACCTATCCCGAACCGCTGCCCGCCGACGATCCGTTGTGGGCACTGCCCAACGTAATCATCACGCCGCACAACTCCGGCAGTACCGATGGCACGGCGCGCCGCGCATCTGAACGGTTTCTTGCCAACCTTGTGCCGTGGACGGCAAGTGGCGACTTACTTTCCGAGGTCTAAAGCGTTTGCTTCTTCGCTGGTGTCGGCAAGCCGCGGGCCTGTCACACCGAGCAGACCTCGGTGTGGCAGGACGGTCAATGGGTCAGGTCTGGGTGCCAACCTTGGTCTGATTGAAGGGGACGCCCTTGTCGACGCTGATGTCGCGCGGGAGGCCGAGCACCCGGTCGCCGATGATGTTGCGCTGGATTTCGTCGGTGCCGCCGGCGATCGATGATTGGAAGCTATTGAGGACAATGCGCTGATGCTCGGCACCGCTTGCATCGGATGGGTCCCATGCAATCGACGACATGCCGGCGATTTCGAGTGCGATTTCTCGCATCTTCCAAGCGATGTTCGAGCCGAAGAGCTTGCCGAGTGAGCCGCCAGGACCCGGGGTCTTGCCGGCCTTCTGCTCGGCGTTGGTGCGCATTGCGACCATCGACTTCGTGGTCTCCATCGCGTAGATCTTCATGAGCTGATCGCGCACGACGGGGTCCTGCAGCTTGCCGCTGTCTTCGGCGGCGCTCTTGAGCAGCTTGTAGGTCGGCTGGTTGATCTTTCCCGAGCCAGCGCCACCAATGGCAACACGCTCGTACATGAGCATCGCGGTAGCGAGCTTCCAACCAGCGTTGTACTCGCCGAGCAGATGGTCCTTGGGGATGCGAACGTCGCTGAAGAACACCTCGTTGAAGTGGCTTCCGCCGTCGATCTGATGGATCGGCCGGATCTCGACGCCAGGTGCGGCCATATCGAGGATGAACATCGACAGCCCAGCGTGCTTGACCTGCTCGGGATCGGTACGTGCGACGACAATGCCGTACTGCGACTTGTGCGCAAGGGTCGTCCAAACCTTCTGGCCGTTCAGGATCCACTCATCTCCATCGAGTTCGCACTTCGACTGCAGCGATGCGACGTCGGAACCGGCGCCGGGCTCGGAGAACATCTGGCACCACATAGTTTTGCCCGAGATCATGTCGGCCATGTACGCGGTCTTCTGCTCGTCACTGCCGTACTCGTTGAGCATCGGCAGGCACATGCCGTGGCTAATAATGAACTCACTGTCCATCATTCGGTAGTTGCCCTTGACTTCGCGCCAGACCTTTTCGTGTTCGAGGGTCAAGCCGCCGCCGCCGAATTCTTCAGCAAACGGGACGCCTGCAAGGCCTGCACCTGCAGCAGCTGCGAGGTATGCCTTCTGATCGTCGAGGGACGGCATTGCCTTGCCCGACTTCACGGCATAGGTGTCCATGAAGTCGACACACTTCTGGCGGAAATCCGCAACGTCGGTCTCAGTCATCGTGCTCATCGTGGTAATTCTCCTGGCTCGCGGTTCGTGTTGCGGTCGATTGTATGACGTCGTACAGTATGTGTCCAGACGGACGGTCAAACTGTGTCAGGCACAGTGTGACCGGAACTTCACTTACTCGTATGAGCAGCTTGACCAACAACGAACTCGATGCACCGCCATGGTTGCGCGTCGAGTCCACGCTGATGTCGACCGCGCGGCTCATTCGTGAAGCATTCGATGCCCGCCTGAAGCCGCTCGACCTCAACCTCACCCAGGCCAGCCTGCTTGCCTACGTCGCTGAGTTCGGAGCTATTACACAAACTCGGCTCGCCGAAAAGATGGGAACAGGTCGCGCCGCCATGGGCACCGTCGTCGACGGTCTTGAGAAGCGCGGTTTGATCGAACGCCACCCCGACCCCGACGACCGACGAGTGTGGCGTGTCGACATCACCGACGACGGTCGCGAACTTGCCGCACGAGTCGTCGGCGTCGACGAGGTCCTGCGCGGCGAACTCCGCCACGGCATCGGCCGCGAAGAACGCCAAGCCCTCAGCTGGGTCCT
>CALAHA010000394.1 GCA_937891565.1 uncultured Ilumatobacter sp.
GTTGACCTCCAGTGAAGACCACGACGCGGGAGCGCCTGTCGGCGACGAGCTGCGCGCCCACCGCTGCTCCGCCATGCACGAGTTGGAACAGCCCCGGCGGGAGTTCGGCTTCCATGGCGGCGGTGGCGACGAGGTCGGCGGTGCCGGGTGCCCATTCCGACGGCTTCACGATGACGGGGCAGCCTGCGGCCATGGCGGCTGCCGATTTGCCGACGATGCTTGGCGACGGTGCATTCCACGGAGCGATCACGACGGCTGGGCCGAACGGCAGGCGGTGCAACACGGTGGCCCCGTGGCGACCGTCCATCGCGCGTTCGGTCGAGGCTCGAACCTGTTCGGCTGCGCCGTGGAGGAAGCCGGCGACTCCGCTGGTCATTGGCTGCGTCACCGAGATCGGGATGCCGGTGTTGATTGATTCGGGCACCGCGAGGTCCGCCGAGATCGCTTCGAGCGCGTGTGCGAACCGTGTGAGTGCAGCTGACTTCGCGTCGACGTCGAGGTCGAACCAGCCTCCGCTCTGGTGTAACTGGTCGGCCGATGCAAGCGCGGCGTCGACCTGGTCGGTCGCGGTGGCGAGCCCCTCGGTGAGGGCGTCGCCCGTGTCAGGGTGGCAGAGGATGACGTCGGTCGTTTCCTGGGGCCGTGCGGACCGGCCGGCGATGAGGTCGAGCTGGTCGGGGATCAGCATGAGGTGGTGCCGGTGACCGAGAAGATGGTGCAGAGATTCATCGAGGCGTTCATAATGGCACTACGATAGAACCATTGACCGTCGACCGTGAGGTCGCAGTCAAAAATCCGAGATCATCGACGTCAGAGACGACGGCGCAGAAACGAGAGGGACAGGTGATGATGATTCCATTGATCGGAACGACCGGGCGTCGCTTGCTCGCTGCGCAGCTCGTGGGTGTGCCGCAACAGATGCTCGACGCGTCGGTCGACGTCCATTTCGCCGAGTACACCGACAAGATCACCGACGCCGGCGGGGTTCCGGTGCAGCTGACTCGCTCGGCCGACCCGTTGGCCGTCATCGAACACCTGCACGGCCTGCTGCTGGCCGGTGGCGGAGACATCGACCCGCGCCGGTACGGCGCGACTCCTGGCGTCGGTCACGGCGTGTTCGAGCCGGAGCGCGACCGATTCGAGTCGGCGTTGCTCGCTGCTGCAATCGAGCGCGGCATCCCGGTGCTCGGTATCTGTCGAGGGGCGCAGGTGATCAACGTGCACTTCGGCGGAACGCTGATCCCCCATCTTCCCGACGACGTCGGCGAGGCGCACTCATCGACTGGATACCCGCGCAACGAGCGCACCCACGAGGTCGTTTTCGAGGCGGAGACCCAGTTGGGTGAGATGTACGGCGAGCGCTGCCGCGTCAACAGCTTTCACCACCAGGCCGTCGGCGACGTCGGCGATGACCTCGTTGTTGCCGCTGTTGCGGGCGATGGGGTCATCGAGGCAATCGAACATCGTCACCATGCCGTCCTCGGCGTCCAGTGGCACCCTGAAATGTTGGCCGACCTCGAACCCTGCTTCGACTGGCTGATCCGAAAAGCCAAAGAAAGATTGTGAAAGAAAAATTGTGAGCTTCAACCACACCGACAAAGTCGCATTCATCACGGGTTCGGGCGCCGGCATCGGCCGCTCGACCGCACAACGACTGGCGGCAGAAGGCGCATCGATTGTCGTCGCTGATCTCGATGTCGATGGCGCGGCCGAGACCGTTCGCCTGATCGAGGCTGACGGGGGGACGGCGATGGCCGTTGCCTGCAACGTCTGTGATCGGGCGACGATCGCCGCAGCACGCGACGCCGCGCTCGAGCGATTCGGCCGAATCGACTACCTGGTGAACAACGCAGGCATCGTGACGATGCACAGCCTCGACGAACTGAGCGAGGAAGACTGGGACCGCGTCGTTGACGTCAACCTCAAAGGGCCGTTTCTGGTTACACAGGAACTCAACGAGGCAATCGCGGCCGGCGGCGGTGGCGCAATTGTCAACCTGTCGACGGTCGAGGCATCGGTCGTCGTGTCGAGTCAGGGTTTCTGCCAAGTGCACTACAACGCGTCGAAGGGTGGTATACCCAACCTGACCAAGGCGCTCGCTGTCGAACTCGGACGCAAGAAGATCCGCGTGAACTGCGTCGCTCCGGGACCGATCGCCACGGACTTTGTCTCGATCGACGAGATCACCTCCGACGAGGCGATGGATTTCATGAGTCAGCGACTCGTCATCCCGCGGGTCGGTCAGCCCGCGGACATCGCGGCAGCTATCTCGTTCCTGCTCTCCGACGAGGCAAGCTGGATCACCGGTGTCCAGCTCCCTGTCGACGGCGGGTGGCTCACTCGGTGAGACTGTCGTGATGGCTGCCTCGGTTGAACTTCCTGACGGGATCGACACCGTTATCGTCGCGACCGCCGACATCCAGGGTCGATTGATCGGACGACGCATTCCAGCGGAGAACTTCGCTGGCGCCGTTGAGCACGGCGTCGCTGTGTCGCAGTGCGTGTTCGGCTGGGACATCATGCAGAACTCCGAGCTGTTGGCGACTGGCGCACTCGACTACACGGGGATACACAACGGCATGGGCGACGTCGTCCTGATGCCCGACACGTCCACGCTGCGTGTCGCGGCATGGCTTGACTCGACCGCAATCGTGCTGGCGGATGCCGTCGAGGTCGACGGCACAGCAACCGAACTCGCACCGCGGACGGTTCTGCAACGCCAGATCGCGCAGCTTGCCGCGATGGGGTTGACTGCGTCGGTCGGCACCGAACTCGAGTACTCCCTGTTCCACGGCGCGCCGAGCGAGTTGCGTGCCGACGAGTACCGCACGCTCGACCCCACGACGACGCGCCCGGCCGACTACTCGATCCTCGACGGAGATGCGCTCGAACCGTTCCTCGCCGATCAGCGGCGGCGACTGCTCGCCGCTGGCGTCGAGGTTGAGGCGAGCCAGATCGAATGGGGGCTCGGTCAGATCGAGACCACACTCGTCCACACCGACCCACTGCGGATGGCTGATAGCCACGTCGTCTACAAGCTCGCGGTTCGCAGTCATGCTGCACAGCGGGGTATGACAGCGTCGTTCATGGCGAAACCGACGGCCGAGCAGCCTGGCAACTCGTGTCACATACATCTGTCGCTCCGCAACGCCGACGGTGAGCCGGTCTTCTGGTCTGCCGACGACGCGCACCATGTCTCAGAGCAATTGCATCACGCGATCGGTGGAACGCTGCAACGGATCCCCGACGTGTTTGCGTGGTACGCCCCGACCGTCAACTCGTATCGGCGCACGCGCGCCAAAGACGCCGCCGGATGGGGATGCACTTGGGGTATCGACCATCGATTCGTCAGTGTGCGCGTTGTCGGCAACACTCCGTCGAGCGTGCGCATGGAGTTCAGGTTGGCGGGCGCCGACACCAACCCGTACCTCGCGCTGTCGGCCCTGATTGCCTCGGTGATCGATGGGCTCGAGCAGCGCACCGACCCGGGTGAGCCGGTTGTGGGCAGCCCGTTCGACCTCGATGTCGAAGAGACGCCACGTCATCTCGGCGCGGCGGTCGACCACTTCGCATCGAGTGCCTGGACACGCAGTGTCTTCGGCGACGCAGTCGTCGAGCACCACGCCACGCTGGGCCGTTTCGAATGGGACCAGTTCCTCGACGCAGTGTCCGACTGGGATCGCATCCGGTATTTCGACGCGATCTGATGCCGGCAAGACTGGCGTGGACTCGGGTGCACACGTTTTGGTGACTCCGCCGACATCTCGTGGAGCGAGGCACTGACGTCGGAAGCAATCATCGAGGCAACGGTGCTCGTGGTGACGGGTGCCGACCAGAGTCCCAATGCGCGCGATGTCCCCGGTCGGTAGCTGCGTCAGGCGACGAACTCGGGTCGAGGCTGGGCAGCTGGAACAGCCCAGTTCGCCGGCATGGCTGCGAAGTCGATGAACGGCGCCTCGTCGCCCGACTCGATCGCTTCCTCGATCTGATCGTAGAAACCCTTGCCGGTCTCCTCGGCGAAGGTGATCGCCACTGTTTCATCGCTGTTCACTTCAGGCCGCTGGCAGTACTCCGGAAAGCTGTTCTCTGCGGCGTCACCATCGGCGTAGCCGCGGGCGAACATCTGCTTGAGGACACCGAAGCCGTCGTTGCGGACGAGTACCTCGCCGCGCGGGCTACCGCCGTGGGCTTTGAGATGCGACACGAAGGAGTCGAGGTCGTGGGTGTCATAGGCGATGTGCTGGCACGAGTGATCGCCGTGCTTGTCGACGAACTTCGTGACCTGACTCTTCTTGGACCGGTCGATCCCCTCGATGAGTGCAATACCGAACTCGCCGTGGTCGATGCACCAGATCTTCATGCTCGAGTCCGGGTCGCCGGGGCGAACGTCGTCGATTCGGTTGATCAACGTGCCCCCTTCGACCTCGATGTGGAACCACGCCCACTTCTCGATCGAACCCTGCTCGCAGGCGTACGTGATGTGGTCGACTCTCTTGAGGTGTGACATGGGCAAAGTCAATCGCTGTGTTCAATGCGACGCAATCAACTATGACATAGTGATTGGTATGGGCTTGTGTCGGAAGCATAGTGTTCAAGTTGGAGCGCGTGGGGGCGCGGTGAAATGAACAGATCGCAACGAGCGCTCGACGATGTCGACCTCGGGCTGCTCGCCGCACTGCGCAAACACCCTCGGGCCTCGCATGCCGAGCTTGCTCGAGTGGTCCATGTTGCGAGGGGAACGGTCTACTCCCGGCTCGACCGGCTCGCACGCGAGGGCGTCATCATCGACCACGCTCCGACGGTGGACGCAGCAGCTGCGGGCTTCGACGTGCTGGCGTTTACGACACTGGAGATACAGCAAGGCTCTCACGACGTCACCATTGCCGGACTCGCGGCGATCGACGAGGTGCTGGAGGTCCACACCGTGACCGGAGCCGGCGACGTGCTGTGCAAGATCATCGCTCGTTCGAATGACCATCTCCATCAGGTCTTGCAGCGCGTGACCGCGATCGCCACCGTGATGCGCAGCGAGAGCCAGTTGGCGCTGAACGTGAGCCATCGGCGCTCGGTGCTCGACGTCGTCGTCGGGCAGTGACGAACGCGAGCATTGCTCCGCGTCACACTCGCGTGACCCGAACCCGTCGCGTGCCGCTCAGGTGTCGACTCGGACCAGGCCGTGACCTGGCGGGTTGCGAGCGACGGACCCGTTGGGTCACAGGGTGCGAGGTGATGTGGATGACTCCCTCGGATCTGAGTGCGTGTCCTCGCCGCTCTTTGGAGCTGTGCGCCTCGCGTTGAAGAAGATCACGAAAAGATCACAGGACTCTCCGGACTGTCGCCGATTCGGGCGGATGACGGATACGGCGGTGGACGATCTGGATAGGGGACCCGTACAGAACGGGCATCTCTGGACCGGGCTGGACGCATCGGACGGTTTCGAACCGGCTTAAACCCCCCTTCCATTCACGTGGAGTACGGGTTCAAATCCCGTCCCGGGCACCATACGCTAGTGTTATTCAATCTCAATGAGTTGAGCTTGCAAGCAAAACGCCGGCATCAGCCTCGGAACGTGCAAACGCCGCCAGATGCTTCGCCAGGGCTTCAAAACCAAGTGTGAGGCCGAGGTCTACTATTTCGGCGAACTCGTGAGGCTCAAGCGCTTTTGTTCTCACGCTTCTCTTGATCGGCAAGTCGTGCTCGCAGACCAATTGGAGCGGTGACTCTGAACCCGAGCACGTGGCGGTCTTCTTCGGACTCACCGGCCCAGTAGCCGTACTCGCAATTCGCCCGTGCAATCGTGCGGCACTCGTCAAAGACGGGGCATTCATCGCAGATTCGCTTGGCCTTGGCTTCGCGGCGGGCGCGGGCTTCAGGCCGTTCGGCTTTGCGTGCGAAGAACAGTGTGAGCTGGCCGCGGCAGGCCGCTTCCAGTTTCCAGTCGACGTCAGCTACAACCGGGCTGCTTGTCTCAGGATCGCTGTCGAGTAGGTGGAGCGTTGAGTTGTTCATCATTCATCCTTTCTGGACGGGCCCGACACCCCAGGGGGGGGGTTGGGGGAGAGGTGTCGGACCCGCACTGATATTCATGCTGTGGTGGGAATCAGGCTTCGATCAGTTCGCCAGCGTCGTCGGGTGTGGTGGCGTTGACGTTCTTGCCACCAGCCTCGACGTAGCCGTCTTCGCGTGACTTGGCGAGAGCAATGCCCAACACCAGGAGCCCGAAGAGGGGCTTGGCGAGCACGTCGCCGAGCGAGTACATCACTTGACGGGCGACCTCGGCGTTGGCCGTGTCGTCGATCAGCGAAGGCAACATGTAGGCAATCGGGTAGATGCCCCACGTGGCCAGAATGATGTAGCGGAGCCCGTCGACGAGCTTCTTAACGTTGGCGCTTTGGCGGTCGAGTGACTTGCCGAGCTCAACGAAGAGCACGAACAAGATGTACAGGAACGGCAGGGTTGACAGCACGCCCCAGATGGTGCGAGCCGAAGAGTCGGCTGCAGCGATTTCGCCCGGGTAGCCGAATGCAATCATCGCGACAGCAGCGATGGTCAAGCGGATGATCAAGCTGCGCGTCTTGCCCTTGGTGAGTTTGAGTACCACCACGAGCTCTGCGAGGAGCAGTGGGACGGTCAAGAACCAGTCGACGTAGCGGTAGCCCTCGTTGAAGGGCTCACCGTCTTGGACGTACCTTCCATCGACGAAGCTGAACGCATCGGACCAGGATCCGAAGATGCGGACATAATGGTAGAGAGCAATGCCGACGACCAGTGTGGACAGAGTGACTGCCATGCGGTGTTGCGGCGCCACTCGATTCCTGATCAGTAGGAAGAACAGGAGTGCTGCGCCCATGCTGGCGATGACAAACGAAAATGAGTTGTAGACGAGGTTGTATTGGACCTCGGTCAGCGAAAACTCCATTGGGCTTCTCCTTGTCATGAATTGCCCACACCGATGCGGACCAGATCATATTAGCAACGTTTAGTTCGAATTAGTGGTGGTTAGTGCATAATTATTTTTCTTCGTCTACGCTGGCCAGATGAGTGAAGAGCCCGAGACGTTGCTGGAGCTGCAATCCGCAGCAGATGCCCTCGGTGTGCACTACCAAACCGCGTACCGGTGGGTGCGCAATGGGCGGCTACCTGCTCAGCTCACGGGCGGCAAATATTTGGTGTCCTCTGCTGACATTGCCGAGGTGGGTGCGAGCCGTCACCTCCCCCAGGCCCCGGCTGTTCCGAGTGCCGCCCGGCTGGATCGTCAGTCGGAGCGAATGCACGAGGCGCTCCTGACCGGCGACGAATCTGAGGCTCGCAAGATTGCTCGGCGGCTCGTCGACGAAGGCGCGACCATCGTCGAACTCATCGAGCAGGTGATCTCGCCTCCACTGTGTGCGATCGGGCAGGCATGGCACGACGGCAACTTGACAATCTGGGTTGAGCATCGAGCATCGGCGATCGTCGAGCGTGTGCTCGGCGATCTGCTCCCCAACCCGCGCGGCCGTCGCCGGGGGACAGTCGTGGTCACTGCGATCTCCGGTGATCTGCACTCGTTGCCGACCACGATGGCTGCGGTGGCGCTTCGTGAGGCGCATTGGCATGTCCATCACCTTGGAGCAGACTTGCCTGGTGAGGAACTTATTGACTTTTGTGCAACCCATGCTGAGGTCGACGTGGCTGTGATCTCGGTGACCGAGCCGGACGTCGCTGCTCAGGCCGAGGAAGTTGCAAACAAGATCCGCGCGGCAGGAACGCCGACACTCGTCGGTGGGCCGGGCAAGACGCTTGGTGGGCTCATCGATGATGTCCAGCAAGCAGCCGACAGCCGTCGTTCCTGACGGGGGCTGTACTGGCGCAAAGCCAATTCTTCCTGGTGAACGTTTGGGTCAACCTGGTGGGGTGCTGGTCGCGCTGACGCTGGCCGGCGTGGCTCGTTCCTCAACCTTCACGCAAGAATGAGGGCATGTCACTGCACGCCACTCGGCCGACTATTTCGCAACTGCGTACGCTCGCTGAGGCGTCGACCGTAGACGAGCTGACGTACTCGCCAGTCGGCATCACCGCTGGGAGCACCGCTCCACCCGGCTTTCGCCGCGGCCAATGGTCCCGCGAGCTCGGGAACGGTCGCCCGGTCTTTGAACGTGCCTCCGAGGCGCTTCGCGACTGGCGTATGCAATCAACGTCAGGGCTGATCGTGGCTCACCCAGGACAACCGGCCGTCGGGGCCGTTGTTGCAATGGCCGCGCCCCTGCCCGTTGGCTACATCGACGTTGTGTGTCGCGTCGTCGCCGTGGATGATCAGAACGACCGATTTGGATTTACGTACGGAACGTTGCCGGTGCACCCTGAACAAGGCGAAGAGTCTTTTGCGATCGTCATCGCGCCCGACGGGGTCGTGACGGTCGAGATCACTGCGGTGTCGCGCTCGCGTCATCCGTTGGCTCGGGCATTCCCTCCGATAGCGCGACGACTCCAACACATCGCGACGAATCGGTACCTCACCGCGATGCAGTCCCTCGTCGCTGAGTAGCCAGCAAATATGGCCGTCGAAGATTCGCTCGGGCACGCGACCTTTTTGGTCAGGTACCCGCTGCTGCGGTCGACCACAACCGTTCGACCACAACCATATGGGGCAGGGTCAGCATGCTGACGAAGACCAGCGTGATCGGGACAATTAACTCGGTCTGGCCGAGGGACTGTGCGCCACCGACGAGTATCGCCAGCGCAGCAATTGACACGGCACTCCGCGGCGCGACGAGTCGGGCCAGTTCCATTGGTCTCAATGCGGCCAAGGTCCTACGGTGGCCAAGCACGTTGGCAAGGACGTTGAGGTGGTTCAGTGAGTGCCACAACCCGAAATACACCGCGAACCCGATGAGGGGGTCGGCCGCAACGAGGAGCGCCGTCAACGAGATGATGGTGATGACCTCGCGCTTGATCGTTGCCCAATCGCCGATGCGCGGTGCGACGACGAGCCCGACAACGAGGTGCTGCCCGACAAGCACCGTTGACCAGAGCGCTGTATGCCCGGCGAGCCACGGCCACAAGGTCGGATCGAATCCACCCAACCGTTCGATCACCGGCGCAACCGTGGTGAGATTCGCAACAAGTACGAGTCCGACCAAAAAGAACCCGCGTGACAGCTGGATGGCGAGCTGATACCAGCGGTCCATCCCGAGGTAAGCCAGATCGCTCTGTCCGAAGTGATGGATCGAGACGAGAAGGAATCCGGCCAGGGCAACCCCGGGGATCGCCAGCCAAACCAGCCCGTATGCGGCCATCGCTCCGACATACAGAAGGTGGAACCGCAACTGCGAGACCTGAGCAACGGGGGCGAGCCCTGATGTCGATGGCCCGGTACGTTCGAACGTCGCAGCGACGAGGTGATCGACCGCTCCGTGTGGAATTCCAAACAGGGCAATCACGAACACAACGATTGCGACCGAGACCGTGTCGTTCGACGAGGTCACCATCGCCGCCGCCGTGACCAATGCCGTGATTGCCACCACGAGGCGCAAGACTCGCGGCGACGTCGGCGCCCGACGTGCCTCGAGACGCGAGATG
This sequence comes from uncultured Ilumatobacter sp., assembly GCA_937891565.1. GTDB lineage: Bacteria > Actinomycetota > Acidimicrobiia > Acidimicrobiales > Ilumatobacteraceae > Ilumatobacter_A. The sequence continues at coordinate 9,559 of CALAHA010000394.1, forward strand.
AGCGCGGTCATGGGCGGCTGGTGATGGCAGTTGCCAGGTCGGCGCCGAACTCGGCGACAGCGGCTCGCATGAACGGGACCCAAGGCAGTTTTGCGATCATCCGCGCGTCGTTGCTCAGAGTGCTGTCCTCATCGAGGAACGTGAGCACGTCGTCGATTGGCGTACTTGCGTAGAGGCGCTCAAAGATAGTTCGACCGTGCTCGGGGTGGTGATGCAAAATGTTGAGCAAGGTGCGATCGGCGAACCAATACCGCGCCGGGGGCTGGGGGACAGGTGAGGGCGTCGTGCCGTCGGCCCAGTGGCTGATCAGATGGTGCGACTGGGAATGGATCCGCTGAAAGGTGTAGCCGCTTGTTGGTTTCGTCATCCCGCCGACGGTGCCGACATTCCAGACATGCTGGCCCCATTGCTGGCCTGGGCGACGATCATCCATAGGGATGACGCCGTACTCGGTGCGGTCGATCGAGACGTCGCCCGCCCCGAGCCGATCGAGATGCTGACGGATCTGTGCATCGTAGAAAGCACTGTCGCGAGGCTCGAGAGAGAACATTGTCAGTTCGACGAGTGCCCGATTCGGTGTCTCGGGAAGAACATAGAAAAATGTGGTGGCACCGAGCTGGTCCGTGTCGAAATCCATCAGCGTTGCGACGTGGGGGTCAAAAATCGGGAATTGGGTCCGAACCTCCCAGCCACCAAAGTGTTGCCGCAGCGGATGACGGACACGTGCGACGCTGTCGGAAGGCGACAACTGCGTGCTTTGCAGCACGAGTGGTGCACGCAGCTCGCCTTCAGCAAGTTCGACGACTCCGCCGTCATGATCGTCACGAAGACTGATGATGTCCTGGGTAACAAATCGAATGTTGGGGCGACCAGCGGCCTCCCTGAGAATGGCCTCTTCGTAGTCCCGCTGCCGGACACGGTGGTAGAGCCGCTGTCCTGACCCTGACTCGCGGATCCTCGCTTTGTTTTGCAATTGGCCAACGGTTTCCCATCCGGGGAACCGGACCTTCAAACGGGCCCAGCTGCGGTCCGCAAGGCCGGCGAACGGTGCATCTTGTGTTCCCCAGAACGCCCATGTCCGATCGTCGCCGACCTCAAAGTCACGGTCAATCACCAAGACATTCCGGCGTTCGTTCGGCCGCTGCATGACCTGCCACAGCGCGCTCAACCCAGCACAGCCTGCTCCGGCGATGATCAGATCAGCATCGAACGTGGCCACGCGCTATTGCCTAGTAGTCGGCGCGGATGATGTCTCGTGTCGGCACTTCGCCTTCGGGCTTTTTAGGGTTGCTGGCGATTTTTGCAGTGAGTTCGGGACTCGACTTCATCTGCTCCCTGGTCAACTGCAGCCCTCCGGCGATGACCGTGCCGTAAACGGTGAGAAAAAAGACGAGCACACCGACACCGAAGATGACAATGGTCATGAGCCAACCTTCTCGCGTTCAGTGACTGCGACTGATTCTCGTGCCGGCGCAACGATCAGCGTGCCGAGTGAATGAATCGACGGGACCCAAAGACCGACGAAGATGCCAGCGCTCTCTTCGCCCAACACGAAGTACAGATACACCGAGAAGAGAAACGACATGAACCCGGCTATGAGGAACGGAAGTTTGATCTTGAAGTCCGGCGGGAGGTTATTGAACAGATTTTTCACAGAGGACCTTTCCCCAGTAGTATTTAAACACACGTTAGCACTAATAAAAACGAACGCAATGGCCGCACGCACAAGTTCGATGGAGCGCCCGTGAACCCTGAGCTCAGGAGGGCCTTCAGATGCAAGGTCGCCTATGCTGAGGCCATGAAGATCGTTGGCCGAATCGCTCAAACAGTCGCAGCACTCTGGATTCTTAACGTCTGGTTCAACCGATTTAACAAAGACACCGGCTATCGCGGAGGCGGCGCGACCAACATGCAAGAAGAATTCGCCGAGTACGGGTTCTCAAAAAACCAGATGTATGCCGTTGGCGCAGCCAAGGTCAGCCTGGCGACCCTCATGCTGGCCGGGCACGCAGCACCCAAGCTGGTCCGCCCAGCCTCCACCGGCCTCGCAATGTTCATGGTCGGAGCGATCGGCATGCACATGAAGGTCAAGGACCCGATCAAGCGTTCAATGCCAGCGATCACCGTCTTGACACTGTCGACCGTGGCGGCGCTCGCTGCTGACGGTCGCGACTGACAGCCACAGCACACCGTTACTCGCGCCGCTGCTCTGCAGGTCGTTGCTCAGATCACTGGGTGACGAATAGAAACACCAGTGTTGCGTTCAACACAGCGAGGGTGCCAGCAGGAACCATCAGCCTTGGGCCATCGTGAATTTTGTAGCGAGCAGCAAGCCCAAGCAGCATCATCAGCGTGAGCCCGCTGGCCGCAGCGGCTCCCAATGGAGCAACGAAGATCCCGATTGCGACCCCGGCTGCACCTAACAACTGCATCGAACCGACGAAAACTCGTACTCTCGGCATGCCGTAACGCTCGAACTCGCTACGTGGCGGATTTCCGAAGAGCGTCTCGCCTCCGTAATAGAAAAACGCCAGCGTCGAGGTGGCGGCGAGGGTCACCAGGAGCATCTAGGTGCTGACTGTATGACCGTCGGTGACATGTTGTTCGTTGATGTGCGCACTCGGTTGCCGTCAGTCTGAGGTTGAGGGACGACTCGTACGTGTCGCACGCACGATTTCGGCGGCATCTGCCGGGAGGGGCTGCCGAAACAAGCCAGGAGGTACGGTCGCTCCGGCCCGGACGAGTGCCAGGTGCCAAGAGGGCGATGCTCCAAGCGTCCAGCGAAGGCCGCTCACGACAGCCCCTCCCAGACGCGATCGTGCCTGCGACGGCTGCAGGCAGAGAATGTCACTGATCCGTGCGGGGATAGTCGACACTGCTGCATCTAAGAGCGGTCTGTAGCCCAGCTTGACGCCGAGGGGGAGCGGTGGGTTCCGAAGGAACGCAGACGCGTTGGCCTGGTCGGCCGAAGCGCAGAGTGCTGGATGGTCAGCAACCCATTTCGAGAGTTCGTCCGCCGTGAGTGGCAGGGGCGATGCTCCGAGAAGGGCCCCGATCGAGGCCTGCTCGGTGACGAACTGGTCGGCCTCGAGCACGGACAGTCGCTCGGGTCCAAAGGTTTGGTACGCCACCAGAAACGAGTCGGTCAAGACGTTGTGAACCCAAGCTGCCAATTCGGGCTGCGCTGCGCTGTATGGCTCGCCTCGTGCCGACTCGCCCCGGACCGGACGGTGTGCCGAACGTACTTCAGCCACTGCGGCTTCCACCTCGGGGTGGGAGCCATAGGTGGTCTCGGTGACGTAGAAGGATGTTCGGTTCAGCCTTCCAAAGGGGTCGGTCCGGTAACGCGAATGTTGTTCGACGCCAGCCACGACCTCGGGATGAGCTGCCTGAACGAGTAGCGCCCGAATCCCACCGACAAACGCAGCGGTGTCGCCGATGACGCGCCAGGAGATCGAGCCGGGGCCGAGTAAGCCCTGGTCGCCCTGGTAATCCAGGGTGTTCTTGAGCGGCATTGGGCCGTGGGAGAACAGCGATGTCGTAGCGGAGACGACTTGGTCACGAATGTAATTAATCATGGTGTCAGCCGAGCCTGGCTGAACCTCAAGGTACTGAAGGGCCCAGGGACATGCTCGATCGTTGTCGAGTCTTTCTCGATCGTGAGGTCGGGAGGTGCCAGATGCGCAATGCCTATTGGAGGTCTTTGCCTTGATCGCTCGCAGTGAGGCCGAGCCGGGCTGCGGCGGCAATTGCCGCTGACCGATTCTGTACACCAAGCTTGATGTATGTGTTTTGGAGGTGGCGGCGCACGGTTCGCTCGCTGTAGCTCAGGTCTCGAGCGAGGTCGACGATGGTTCGCCCAGAGGCGACTGAGCGAAGCAGTGACATCTCGGCAGCGTTGAGGTCCGAGCGCGGCTGCTCGCGCTTCGCAAGCAGCGCAAGGTTCTGGGCAGCTTGGCGGGGCAACAGCACCTCGCCGTGCACGGCGGCCTTGACGACGTCGGCCGTGATTGCGCTGGGCATGTCGAGATACACCACCCCGGATGCGCCGCTGCTCAGTGCTCGGATGTAGCCATCAAGTTCGAGGGTCGAAACAACAGCGACCACAACACATTCGGGGTCGGCAGCGAGTTCTTCGAGCTGCTCCCAACGCCCGGCATTGTCGCAGTGCACGATTGCCACCCATACTGAGTCGAGCTCACGTGGGCCTTGCTCGAGACCAAAGTCCACAAGTTGGCCGAGTACTGCCTCGTTATAGGCGATGAGCCCGCCGAAGATTTCCACTGATGTCACACGGTGACGCTACTCGCAACGTCGCAGTTGTTTGGGACGAGCTGGCCGCTTCCAGACAACTGGCTGTCCAGACCTCGCCAACCACCTCCCGGCCGCAATCGAATCGCGGGGCGAGCCCGAGACTTCATGAGTGAAAGTGCGGGCATGGAAACCGAATTGGCAGCAGGTCGCGAGGCGCGTCGGGATGAGTCGGCATTCCGCTCTCAGCGCGGTGCAAAGCATCACGACCAAGGCGCCCCCGTCCGTTGCGGTCCAGGCGTTATCGTTGATCATCGGGTCAAGCCTGATCGGTATTGCCGTCGCACTCTTAGTAGAGGCGGGCCTTGGGTTGGCCCCCTACGACGTGTTGTCCTCGGGCATCAGCCAGCGCGTCGGTCTGTCGCTTGGCCAGGCCAGCTGGTTGATCGCGGCCGGTCTGACATCGGTCGCAATCGTGCTGGGTCGCCGGCCCAGCCGATGGGGAATCGCGTACGTGTTTCTGAATGGCTTGGCGATCGACGCGGCGAGTGGAATTCTGCAGGAACCGTCGTCAATGTCGCTTCGAATGGGGTTCGTTCTGGCTGGCATTGTGACAATGGCTGCGGGCATCAACGTCGTGCTCCACTCGGGCACTACGGGCGGCCCGTTTGAGCTGCTTGCGGCTGCCGGAGAGGATCGCGGGGTCAGCGCCGTGAAGGTTCGTTACGGCCTCGACGCCGGCGTCTTACTATCGGGAGTCGCCCTCGGAGGTTCGTTCGGACCAGCAACTGTCGCCTACGGCGCCTTAATGGGCGTGACGATCATGACGGGGAATCAAGCCCTCGTCGATCATCGCCGGGGCCGCGCCATGCGATCCAAGGACGAGATGCGCAGTGCACGCGAGGCGCGTCGCAGCGGACTGCGCATCATCGATTCCCGGCAGATGTCGGCCGCCATCGAATGCGACCGCCCGAAGGCGCCCGCGATGCGGCGACCGATCATGCAGGTCGCAAGCTCGACGCGCACGACTACCCAGCTGCGAGCCGCAGTTGTTCTTCAACGAGCAAGTCCGCCCCGTCCGCCCCAAACGCCGGGATCCTGACAATGGCCACCGCCACGACGACCCGACCGTCACCGACCGTGTCGAAAACCACTATCCAACCTCTTGACGATCATCTGCTGGTCCGCCCCAACGATCCCGAAAGGTCCACGGCCTCCGGTCTGGTCATCCCCGACACTGCGACGGAAAAGCCCGACCAGGGCACTGTTCTGGCGGTCGGGCCAGGGCGTCGTTCCGACCACACGGGGGATTGTCTTCCACTCGACATTGCTGTTGGTAGCACGGTGGTGTTCGCGAAGTTTGGTGGAACTCAAATCCGAATCGATGGCGCAGACCTGCTGATTTTGTCAGCGAAACAAGTCCTTGCAACGATCACTGAGAACGGACAGAAGTAGCACATGGCCAAACAGCTCGCGTTCAACGAAATTGCCCGTCGAGAACTGGCCCGAGGGGTCAACTCCGTTGCCGACACCGTCAAGGTCACCCTTGGTCCGAAGGGCCGAAACGTCGTGTTGGCCACGCGATGGGGTGCGCCGACAATCACCAACGACGGTGTCACCATCGCCAGGGAAATTGATCTCGTCGACGTGTACGCCAACATGGGTGCCCAGTTGATTCAGCAGGTCGCGATGGGTACCAATAACGTCGCAGGCGATGGGACCACCACAGCAACGGTGCTGGCCCAGGCACTGATCACCGAAGGACTTCGCAACGTTGCTGCGGGCGCGAACCCAATGGCGCTCAAGCGTGGCATCGAGGCCGCGGTAGCTGCCGCCGTTACGGCAATCAGCGACATGGCTGTTCAGGTCAACAACCAGTCTGACATCGAAAACGTTGCAGCCATTTCGTCTGCTGATCGCCACGTCGGGCAACTCCTCGCCGAGGCATTTGAGCGGGTCGGGAACGATGGTGTGATCACCGTTGAGGACTCCAATACCTTCGGGCTCGATCTCGCCTTCACCGAAGGCATGCAATTCGACAAGGGCTACTTGTCGCCCTACTTCGTGACCGACCCAGAACGTATGGAAACGGTCCTTGAGGACCCATACATCCTGCTCTTTAACGGCAAGATTGATGCACTTCGCGATTTGCTTCCAGCACTCGAGATGGTGGCAAAAGCGAGTAAGCCGCTGCTGATTATTGCCGAAGACATTCAAGGCGACGCCTTGGCCACCCTGGTCGTCAACAGGATCCGCGGCACCTTTATCTCGGTCGGCGTCAGGGCACCAGGCTTTGGCGATCGCCGAGCCGCCATGCTTGCTGACCTTGCGGTGCTCACCGGAGCTGAAGTCATCAGCACCGAAGTTGGCCTCAAGCTCGACTCCATCACCCTCGATCTCCTTGGTAGTGCTCGCAAGGTGATTGTCACCAAAGACAGCACCACGATCGTGGAAGGTGCGGGCGACTTCGTCGCGGTTGCGGCACGAGTCGCGCAGCTCAGAACGGAAATCGACGTCACCGATTCTGACTTCGACCGTGACAAGCTGCAAGAACGGCTTGCGAAGCTTGCTGGCGGGATTGCCGTTCTCAACGTCGGCGCCGCCACTGAGGTTGAACTGGTCGAACTCAAAATGCGCATCGAAGATGCGATCTCGGCAACGCGTGCAGCGATCGAGGAAGGCGTCGTACCTGGCGGCGGTACCGCGCTGCTCAGGCTCCGCGATGCAGTCGACCGTGCCGCTGCGGCAATGGATGACTCCGACGAGATCACTGGCGCACAGATTGTCTCCAAGGCACTGTCAGCGCCTGCCCGTCAGATCGCAATAAACGCCGGCTATGACCCTGCAGTCGTTGTTGCACAGGTCGAGCGAGGGCTCGGAGCGGTTGGCTTCAACGCCGCCACGGGCGATTTCGAAGACCTCACCAAGGCCGGGATTATTGACCCGGCAATGGTCACCCGTGCCGCGCTACAGAACGCAGCATCGGTTGCGGCGCTCATCCTCACGACCGAGTGCATCATCTCCGACAAGGCACTGTCCAACGGCTGAGTTACTGAAGTTTTGCGGCAATGTCGTCATCAATCCAAATCAGCACGTCGTAGCGTGACCAAGTGAATAGTCATGAGTCGGGGCGGTTCGCCTTGGCATTTGGAACACTCGGGATCGTGTTCGGTGACATTGGGACAAGCCCGATCTACGCATTTCGTGAGTCGTTCGAGGTGTCGCAAATTGAAGTCACTCAGGCAACGGCATATGGCGTTGCGTCGGTTGTGTTCTGGTCACTCTTGATCGTCATCTCGGCCAAGTATTTATTCCTGGTGATGCGCGCCGACAACCACGGCGAGGGCGGCATCTTGGCGCTGACGGCGCTGGTGATGCCGTCACGGGACTCGCCGCCCTCGAGGCAGGCTGCCGCAATTGTGACGCTCGGGGTCTTCGGAACAGCGCTGCTGTACGGCGATGGTCTGATCACGCCGGCAATCTCGGTGCTGTCGGCGGTTGAAGGGTTCGAGGTCGCGACAACAGCGTTCTCGCGGTTCGTGATCCCGGTGTCGATTCTGATCCTGGTCGCACTGTTCGCTGTCCAACATCGCGGGACGGCCGGCATTGCCCGAGTGTTTAGCCCGGTGATGGTTGTTTGGTTCGGTGTCCTCGCGACCCTCGGTGCCCGCCAGATCGCGAAGCACCCCGACGTGCTCAAGTCGGTGTCGCCGACATACGCGATCGATCTATTCGTCAGCCATCCAATGCGCGCATTTTTGGCGCTCGGGTCGATCTTCCTTGTTGTCACCGGTGGCGAGGCGCTCTACGCGGACATGGGTCATTTCGGTCGTATCCCAATCACGCTGTCCTGGTACGGACTCGTCCTGCCGAGTTTGTTACTTATCTATTTCGGTCAGGCTGCGCTGCTCGGGAACGGAAACGGTGAGATCGGTAATCCGTTCTACGACATGGCACCGAGATGGGGCGTCGCTCCGCTCGCCGTGCTGGCGACGTGTGCGACCGTGATCGCCTCGCAAGCGTTGATCTCTGGAGCCTTCTCGCTGACGGCTCAAGCTGTTCAGCTCGATTACTTCCCTCGTCTGGCGATCCGTCATACGTCTCGGCATCACGTCGGCCAGGTCTATGTGCCGCTGGTGAACTGGCTGTTGATGATCGGCTGCGTGTCACTGATTCTCATCTTCAAGACGTCGAGTGCGTTGGCCGCGGCATATGGCATCGCGGTCACGACGACCATGTTGATCACGACGTTGATCTTCTTCCGACTTGTACGGGATCGGTGGGGTTGGTCGCGCGCCAAGGCGCTCTTGGTGCTGGTCCCATTCCTCATGGTCGATGTTGCGTTTCTCTCGGCGAACGTTCCGAAAATTCCGGCCGGCGGTTGGCTTCCGCTCTTCGTCGCCGTGGTGCTCGTCGTCCAGATGACGACCTGGCGCCGCGGACGCGAGTTGGTGAAAAATCGTCTGCAGGAGTCAAATCGCACGCTGGCGGATGTGATGGCTGATGTTGAACACAATGGTCTTGGGCGTGTGCCAGGCACCGCGGTCTATCTGTTTCGCGATCACGGCAACGTTCCGCCAGCGCTCGCCGCAACCGTCCGGCACCATCGGGTGCTCCACGAACAGGTGTTAATCGTTTCGGTCGAGGTCGCCGACGAGCCCTACGTCGGCGTACGCAAACGTGCGCATCGGATCAACCTCGCCGGGGGTGTCGTTCATGTGAAGATTACGTTTGGGTTCATGGACGAGCCTGCTGTCCCAGGAGTGCTCAGCGCGCTCGATTTCCCGCATCGCAAGTTCGATACCGACAAGGTGACGTATTTCCTTGGCCGCGAGTCGGTGACAGCCGGCAACCTTCCCGGGATGCACCCGCTACGCGACCAGCTCTTTGTGCTGCTGCATCGCGGCGCAGCGAGCGCTGCGCGGTTCTACCACCTGCCGCCCGGCCAGGTCATCGAGGTCGGTGCGCAGGTCGAGTTATAGAGGCCGAGTTATAGAGTTCGTAAGGCGCCCGGTGAGCGCAAAAGATTCCAGTTGACAGCAAGGTCATAGGGATCTGTGCTCGATACCTTGATCGGCATGAAGATCGGCGAACTTGCCAACACCGCGGGCGTCACGACGAAGACAATCAGGTATTACGAGTCGATCGGTGTGCTCGACGAACCAGTCCGAACCGGATCGGGGTACCGCTCCTACGGACCTGCTGCGATTGAGCGCCTCGACTTCGTCAAGCAAGCCCAGTCATCAGGCCTCGCACTCGCTGAGATCAGGTCGATCCTTGAGATCAAAGACCAGGGCGGCCAGACGTGCGAACACACCACGTCTTTACTGAGGCGGCACCTCGACGAACTTGACACCAAGATTGTCGAACTGCAAACCGCCCGGGTCGAGCTCCAAGCGATGTACGAGCGTGCCGGTGCGCTCGACCCCGCCGAGTGCACCGACGCGAACCGCTGCCAGATCATCACTGTCGAGCCATCCGTCATCATGTGACCAACGTCGCTTGACCTTGCCCTGGGCTGGAAGGCGTACGTTTGACTTATGACCGATCAGCTCGTTGCTCGCGAACGGACTCTCGACCTCGATATCGACGGCATGACTTGCGGCTCGTGCGCTGCGCGCATCCAGAAAGTGCTCCAACGCCAGACCGGAGTTGCCGACGCTGAAGTCAACTACGCCAGCGGCCGAGCCGTCGTCACCCCCGCTCCTGGCGCCACATTGGACCCGGCTCTTCTCGCCGACGCCGTCAAAAAGGCCGGCTACGAACTCACCGCTCGCAACGATAACGGCGCCCGCAACGACGTGGCATCGGGCCCAACCGCAGCCGAGCGCGCCGACCAGGCCGATGGCGATGAGGCGAAGCATCGGGCGCTGTGGCTCCGACGGGCAGTGATCTCGGCACCGGTCGCCCTGTTCATGGTGTCGACCATGCTGTACCACGACTTCGCGATGGAGAATACGTGGTTGCGATGGCTGCAGTTCGCGCTCGCTCTCCCGATCCAGTTCTACGTGGGTTGGCCGATCTTCGTCGGCGCTGCACAACGCGCCCGCCACCTGACAGCGAACATGGACACGTTGATCACGATGGGCACGCTCTCGGCGTTCACGTTCTCGACCTACCAATTGTTCACCGACGGAATGGAGCTGTACTTCGAAGCCGCCGTGGTGATCATGTTCTTCATCACCCTGGGTCGGTATCTCGAAGCCCGTGCAAAGGGCCGTGCCGGCAAGGCACTGCGAGCCCTCGTCGAGTTGGGCGCCAAAGAAGCACGTCTCGTGCGTGACGGTGTCGAGCAAATGGTGCCGGTTGAGTCGGTCCAGGTCGGTGACTTCGTCAAGATCCGGCCCGGCGAGAAGGTGCCCGTCGATGGCGAAGTCGTCGAAGGTGCGAGCGCTGTGGACGAATCGATGCTGACCGGTGAATCGCTCCCGGTCGACAAACATCCAGGCGACAAGGTTGCAGGCGCCACGGTCAACACCTCCGGCGTCCTCACCATCAGGGCGACGGCGATCGGCTCGGAAACGGCACTCGCCCAGATCGTCAAACTCGTCGAAGACGCCCAGACCGGAAAGTCTGCAGCGCAGCGTTTGGCTGACCGAATCTCGGCAGTCTTCGTCCCGATCGTGATGTTGATTTCGCTGCTCACGTTCCTCGGCTGGACCGTCATCGGCGGCAGCGTCAGCAACGGCGTGTACGCGGCGGTTGCGGTGTTGATCATTGCTTGCCCGTGTGCCCTCGGGTTGGCAACGCCGATGGCGATCATGGTCGGTACCGGACGCGGAGCGCAGCTCGGGATCCTCATCAAGTCTGTCGAAGTGCTCGAACGCACTCGGCGCATCACCACGGTGGTGTTTGACAAGACCGGCACACTCACCGAAGGTGCCATGTCAGTCACCGACATCGTCGCG